>CAZUKC010000040.1:0-10706 GCA_964620375.1 uncultured Ramlibacter sp.
AGGCCAAGGACAAGATCTTCATGGGCCCCGAGCGCAAGTCCATGGTCATGCCCGAAGAGGAGCGTCGCAACACGGCGTACCACGAGGCCGGCCACGCCCTGATCGGCAAGATGCTGCCCAAGTGCGACCCGGTACACAAGGTGACCATCATCCCCCGCGGCCGTGCCCTGGGCGTGACGATGAGCCTGCCCGAGAAGGACCGCTTCAGCTACGACCGCGACTACATGCTCAACCAGATCAGCATGCTGTTCGGCGGGCGGATTGCCGAAGAAGTGTTCATGAACCAGATGACCACGGGTGCTTCCAACGACTTCGAGCGCGCCACCAACCTGGCCCGTGACATGGTCATGAAGTACGGCATGTCCGAAGCCCTGGGCCCCATGGTCTACGCCGAGAACGAGGGCGAGGTGTTCCTGGGCCGTTCGGTCACCAAGACCACCAACATGAGCGAGCAGACCATGCAGAAGGTCGACGCCGAGGTGCGTCGCATCATCGACCAGCAGTACGCCCTGGCGCGCCGCCTGATCGAGGACAACCAGGACAAGATGCACGCGATGGCCAAGGCCCTCCTGGAGTGGGAGACCATCGACGCCGAGCAGCTGGACGACATCATGGCCGGCAAGCCACCGCGTCCGCCCAAGGACTTCACGCCGCGCACACCGTCTTCCGGCGGTGGCGACTCCGGTGGGGCCCCGGTGGCCGATCCCGCGCCGCAGGGCGCCTGACCGGTCCGCCCGACGCGGCGGCTTCCCCCTAGACCCCGGCCCTGGCATGTAACGCGTGCCAGGGCCGCTTCGTTTCGTGGACCCGGCTGAACGACAATTCTCCGATGCACTGGCACACCACACGTCACCGCATCGACCTGACCACGCCCCGCGTGATGGGCATCGTCAACCTCACCCCGGACTCCTTTTCCGACGGCGGGCGCCATGCCAGCGTCAGCGCTGGCATCCATCACTGCGAGCGGCTGGTCGCCCAGGGTGCAGACATCCTGGACCTGGGTGCCGAGTCGACCCGACCGGGCAGTCCTCCCGTCCCCCTGGACGAAGAGCGCGCGCGCTTGTTGCCGGTGCTGCGCGAGGCGCTCACGCTGGGCGTGCCGGTCTCGGTGGATACCTACAAGGCCGAGTTGATGCGGGAGGTGCTGGACCTGGGGGCGGACATCATCAACGACATCTGGGCCCTGCGCCAGCCCGGCGCGGCTGATGCGGTCGTCGCCCATGGCGGCTGCGGCGTGTGCCTGATGCACATGCACGGGCAGCCGCAGACCATGCAGCTGTCGCCGATGACCGGTGATGCGGTCGTGCAGGTGTGCGACTTCCTGCGGGAGGTGACCGACCCCCTGCGCGCGCGCGGCGTGGACCCCGGCCGCATCGCCTGGGACCCGGGCATCGGCTTTGGCAAGACGCCGGCGCAGAACTTCGCCTTGCTGGCCTGCCAGGACGCGCTGATGGCGGACGGCTATCCGCTGCTGGTGGGATGGTCACGCAAGTCCTCTCTCGGTGCGGTCACGGGTCTGCCCGTGTCCGAGCGCCTGGTGCCCAGCGTGGCGGCGGCCCTGCTGGCCGTGGAGCGCGGCGCGCGCATCGTGCGGGTCCATGACGTGGCCCCGACGGTGGCAGCGCTGAAGGTGTGGGCGGCCGCCCGCCCCGAGACCGCCTCGCAGGCCCGGCAGGACCGACAATAGGCGTCATGACCCGCAAATACTTCGGCACCGACGGCATCCGCGGCACCGTCGGCCAGGCCCCCATCACCCCCGACTTCGTCCTGCGCCTGGCGCACGCAGTGGGCCGTGTGCTCAAACGCTCCGAGGCGCGCCCCACGGTCCTGATCGGCAAGGACACCCGCATCTCCGGCTACATGCTCGAAAGCGCCCTGGAGTCGGGCTTCAATTCCGCCGGCGTGGACGTGATGTTGCTCGGACCCCTGCCCACGCCCGGCGTGGCGCACCTCACGCGGGCCCGCCGTGCCAGCCTGGGCGTGGTGATCAGCGCCAGTCACAACCCCTTCGAGGACAACGGCATCAAATTCTTCAGCGCCCAGGGCACCAAGCTGCCCGATGCTTGGGAGCGCGAGGTCGAGGCCATGATCGACGAGCCGCCCGCCTGGGTCGACGCTGCCAGCCTGGGCAAGGCCAAGCGCCTGGACGACGCAGCAGGGCGTTATGTGGAGTTCTGCAAGGGCACCTTCGACCCCGACCTCACCCTCAAGGGCTGCAAGATCGTGGTCGATGCCGCCCACGGCGCGGCCTATCACATCGCGCCGCTGGTCTTTCACGAACTTGGCGCCGAGGTGCATGCCATCGGCTGCGCCCCCGACGGCCTGAACATCAACCGCGGCGTGGGAGCGACCCACCCGGAGGCGGTGATCCGCGCGGTGCTCGAGCAGGGGGCCGACTTCGGCATCGCGCTCGACGGCGACGCCGACCGCCTGCAGGTGGTCGATGCCTCGGGACGCCTGTACAACGGCGACGAGCTTCTGTACCTGATGGTCGACGACCGTCTGGCCCGCGGCGAGAAGATCGCGGGCGCGGTGGGCACGCTCATGACCAATATGGCGGTCGAACTGGCCCTGAAGCGGCGCGGCCTGGAGTTCGTGCGCGCGGCGGTCGGCGACCGCTACGTGCTCGAAGAACTCGAGCGCCGAGGCTGGCTGCTGGGAGGCGAAGGCTCGGGCCACCTGCTGGCCCTGGACCAGCACACCACCGGCGACGGGCTGGTCAGCGCCTTGCAGGTGCTCAAGGCCTGCGTGCGCAGTGGAAAGACCCTGGCGCAACTGCTGGAGGAAGTGCGCCTGTTCCCGCAGGTGCTGCTGAACGTGCGCCTGACCGCGGGCCAGGACTGGAAGTCCAGCGCGTCGCTGGCGGCGGCCACGCGCGAAGTCGAGGCTGAACTTGCGGGCAAGGGTCGCCTGCTGGTGCGCGCCAGCGGCACCGAGCCGCTGCTGCGGATCATGGTCGAGGCCGCCGACGCGGCGCAGGCGCGTGCCTGCGCCGAGCGGCTGGTGGCGGCGGTGCAGGCGGAGTCGTCACGAAACTGACTTGATTCCGACACGGCGCCGTCACGCGTCGTCCGAATACTGATGGGCATCCCAAGGATGGAGATGCCCTGTGAGAGAACTGCCCACCCCGACCTTCGCGCTATCACCTGTTTCCCTGCCCAGGGGGTCACTTCGACGCCCGGATCCGTCGACTCCTGCGCTGGAGCGCGGCGCCATTTCTGTGGTTTGGGCAAGCCACCAGGACGAGGTCCGCGAGGCGCAGCGACTGAGGTATGACGTCTTCGCCCGTGAGATGGGCGCGCGCCTGGAAGGCGACATCCCGGGCCACGACGTCGACCTGTTCGACGACTACTGCGAGCACCTGATGGTGCGTGACACTGTCAGCGGCGCGGTGGTGGGGACCTATCGCGTCCTGACACCCGCCCAGGCGCGACGTGTCGGCGGCCTCTACACCGATTCCGAATTCGACCTGACCCGGCTGCGCTCGCTGCGCCCCCGGATGGTGGAGCTCGGACGCAGCTGCGTCCACCCACAGTACCGTCAGGGCAGCGTGATCCTGGCCCTGTGGGGCGCCCTGGCCGAATTCATGGTGCGCAACGACCTGGACACCATGATTGGCTGCGCCAGCATTCCGATGCTGCGTGACGGCGTGCCCAGTGGTGATCTGGCCGCCAGTATCTGGCGCCGGGTGCAGCGCGAGAATCTGGCGCCGATCGAGTACCAGGTGCATCCGCGCCTGCCGCTGCCGATTGAACGGCTCGATGGCTCTCTGGACGTCGAGCCGCCCGCCCTGATCAAGGGCTATCTGCGCCTGGGTGCGCAGGTGCTGGGCGCGCCGGCCTGGGACCCGGACTTCAACACCGCCGATTTGCCGATGCTGATGCGGATCGCTGATCTGCCGGCGCGGTATCGCAAGCATTTTCTCGGGCGCTGACCGTGCGTGCTGCCTTCGACGCACTCGCGCCACATGCTGCGGGTGTCGTCGCCGCAGCCCTGCACCCCGATGCGGCGGACGATGTGCCGCACGCACAGACCCGACGCTTTCGCGCGGTCTTCATCTCGGACATTCATCTTGGGACGGCGGGTTGCCAGGCCCACGCGCTGTTGGACTTCCTGCGGGATCACAGTTGCGACACGCTGTATCTGGTCGGCGACATCATTGATGGCTGGGCCCTGCGCCGACGCTGGTTCTGGCCACAGCCGCACAACGACGTGGTGCAAAAGATCCTGCGCAGCGCGCGAAAGGGCACGCGTGTGGTCTATGTGCCCGGTAACCACGACGAGTTCGCCCGTGAATTCACCGACCACCCCTTCGGTGGCATCGAGCTGGTTCGGGATGCCGTGCATGTGACGGCCGACGGGCGTCGCCTGTGGGTGATCCATGGCGATGACTTCGACGGCGTGGTCCAGTGCGCGCGCTGGCTGGCCTATGTGGGGGACAACCTGTATGAGTTCACGCTCAAGCTCAATCGCCACCTCAATCGGCTGCGTCATCGACTGGGATTGCCTTATTGGTCGCTCTCGGCTTATCTGAAACACAAGGTGAAGAAAGCGTTGAACTACGTCACGGACTTCGAGGTGGCCGTCGCACGCGAAGCCCGCCGGCGCGGGCACCAGGGTGTGGTCTGCGGGCATATCCACCGGGCCGAGATGCGTGAGATCGATGGCACTCTGTACTGTAACGACGGCGACTGGGTCGAGAGCCGCACCGCGCTGGTCGAACACCATGACGGCCGGCTCGAGCTCGTGCACTGGCACCCCGTGGGCCATGAGCCGCCACAGTCCCTGGCCCGGGCGACCGAGGCCGGCGCGCAGGTGACGGCATGAGGATCGCAATCGTCACCGACGCCTGGACGCCGCAGGTCAATGGGGTCGTCACCACACTGGTCGAACTGGTGGCCCATTTGCAGGACCTGGGCCATGAGCTCCTGGTGATCGATCCGGGGCAGTTCAATACGCGCCCTTGCCCTGGCTATCCGGGTATCGAGCTGGCCCGCTCGCCGGGCAAGGGCCTGGCGCAGCGTCTGGACGCCTTTGATCCGCAGGCGATCCACCTGGCCACCGAAGGCCCCCTGGGCTGGGCTGGCCGGCGCTACTGCTTACAACGTGGCCTGGCTTTCACCACTGCCTTCCACACCCGCTTTCCTGAGATCCTTCAGGCGGCGCTGCGCGTACCGCTGTCTTGGGGCTACGCCCTGTTCCGGCACTTCCACCGCCCCTCCTCGGGCGTGATGGTGCCGACCGAGGGCGTGTTGCGCATGCTGCAGGCCCGTGGCTTCACCAACCTGCGGCCCTGGACGCACGGCGTGGACACCGACCTGTTCCAGTTCGCGCCTGAGGCCTTGGCCTGCCGTCCGCTTGGGCTGCTCAAACGCCCGGTCGCCCTTTTCGTTGGCCGGGTGTCCTACGAGAAGAACATCGAAGCCTTCCTGAACCTGAACCTGCCCGGAACCAAGGTGGTCTGTGGCGTCGGGCCTCTGGAGGCGAGCCTGCGCATTCGCTATCCACACGTGCACTGGGTCGGGCTTTTGCCGCGGGAGAAACTGGCACAGGTTTACGCAGCGGCCGACGTCTTCGTGTTTCCCAGCCGCGCCGACACCTTCGGCCTGGTGATGCTCGAGGCCATGGCCTGCGGCACGCCGGTGGCTGCCTATCCCGAGGACGGGCCGCTGGAGGTGCTGGCTGCACGACGTCATCCGGCGGGGCCGCGCCTGGGGGGTGTCTTGCACGAGGACCTGAGGATCGCCTGCCACGAGGCGCTGCGGCTGCCGCGGCACGAGGCACGGGCCCGGGCCATGGACTTCAGCTGGGAGGAGGCGACCCGGCGATTCGTCGCCTTTCTGGTGCCGTGCCGGCCCGCCCCTGGTGTTAACCCGAAAGAAGCAGTCACATCGCTGTCATCTCAGCCGTGAAAACTGTTTTTGTGACACCGATGAAGTCTCCCGCGACCTCCGCCTCGACGCCGGTCAGCCATCGCTGGCTGGACCGGGACCACAGCATCCTGGCCTTCAACGAGCGGGTGCTGGACTGGGCACGCCGCCCTGACGTGCCAGCCCTGGAGCGGCTCCGATATCTTTGCATTGTGTCCTCGAACCTCGATGAATTCTTCGAGGTCCGCTTCGCGCCGCACCTGATGGCAGCCCGCCTCGGGGAGGTCACCGACCAGGGCTCGCTTGCCTCGTTCGAGGCGCTGTCACGGTCGGCCCGCGCGCTGGTGGAGATGCAGTATGCCCTGTACAACGACGCGCTGATTCCCCTGCTGGCGCGCGCCGGGATCGAGATCCTCTCGCATGCCGAACGCAGCCCCGAGCAGCGCCAGTGGGTAGCGGATTACTTCGAGCGCCAGGTGCAGCCGCTTCTGATTCCTGTCAGTCTGGACCCTGCCCACCCGTTTCCGCAAGTCGCGAACAAGTCGCTGAACTTCATCGTTCGCCTGGGCGGGCGCGACGCCTTCGGTCGCGAAAACGACATCGCCATCGTGAAGGTCCCCCGGGTGCTGCCCCGCGTGATCCGCGTGCCGGCCCGCGCCGAGGCTGGCAAGACCCGGCTCGTGATGCTATCGAGCATGATCCGGGCGCATCTGCAGGACCTGTTCCCTGGTCGCGAGGTGCTGCAGTTCTCGCAGTTCCGGGTGACGCGCCACTCCGATCTGTCCGTGGACGAGGAGGACGTGCGCAACCTGCGCACCGCGTTGCGATTGGGGTTGCAGCATCGCCAGTACGGCGAGGCAGTACGGCTGGAGGTCTCTGCGGGCTGCTCAGATTATCTGGCGGATTTCCTGCTGCAACAGTTCCAGCTGCCGACCGAGGCCCTCTATCGGGTACCGGGGCCTGTGAACCTAGTGCGGCTGCAACAGGTGATCGATCTGGTCGATGCGCCCCAGTTGCTATTCCCGCCTTATGCCGCCAGCTACCCGCGACAACTGGTACCGGGGCAGTCCTTCTTCGAGCGCCTGCGCCAGGGCGACGTTTTGATTCACCAGCCCTTCGAGCGTTTCGACGGCGTGATCGACTTCCTGCGAGAGGCTGTAGCCGACCCGCAGGTGCTCGCGATCAAGCAGACCGTGTATCGCACCGGCTCTGACTCGGTGATGATGGACCTGCTGCGTGAAGCCGTGCACCGTGGGAAGGAAGTGACGGCTGTGGTCGAACTCAAGGCCCGCTTCGATGAAGAGGCCAACATCAACTGGGCCGAAAAGCTCGAATCCATTGGCGCGCAGGTGGTCTATGGCGTGGTGGGCCTCAAGACCCACGCCAAGATGCTGCTGGTCACCCGCCGCGAAGGCCGCCAGCTGGTGCGGTACGCTCATCTTTCCACCGGCAACTACAACCCGCGCACGGCCCGCCTGTACACCGACCTGAGCTACCTCACGACCGACTCTGCGCTCACAGGCGACGTCGACCACGTCTTCAACCACCTGGCCAGCCAGGTGCGCCTGCCGCGCCTGTCGCGGATGCTGGTCGCCCCCTTCCAATTGCACCGGCGCATGGTGGACAAGATCGATCGGTTGGCTAAGGCCGCAGCTGGGGGCGTGAAGGCCCGTATTGTTCTGAAGATGAACGCGCTAACGGATTTTCCCTTGATGGAGGCCCTGGTGCGTGCGAGCCGCAGTGGTGTCTCGATCGACCTGATCGTACGCGGCGCCTGCATGCTGCCTGCGCAGGTGCCGGACTTCACCGACAACATCCGTGTGCGCTCGGTGATCGGGCGTTTCCTGGAGCATTCGCGCGTGTTCTATTTCCGCGTGGGTGACGAGGAGGAGCTTTACCTGTCCAGCGCCGACTGGATGAACCGCAACATGCTGCGGCGCGTCGAGTTGGCCTGGCCCGTGCTGGACCCCGAGCTGCGCCAGCGCATCATCGATGAGTGCCTGGTGGCTTACCTGCACGATGCTCGCGACGCCTGGGAGCTGCAGCCCGATGGACGCTACCAGCGCGTGCCTGGCGCAGGCGACCGCAGCAGCCCGGGCGCACAACGGGCCCTCATGGGCCGTTACCGCGTGGCCGCCGAACAGGCGCTGCGCCCAAGGAGACGCTGATGGACCTGATCTTGTGGCGGCATGCCCAGGCGCACGAGGCGCCCGAGGGCGGTGATGATCTCGAGCGTGCCCTCACGCAACGCGGCGAGCGCGACGCCCTGCGCATGGGGCAGTGGCTGGACCGGCGCCTGCCCCGCAGCGCGCGCGTACTGGTCTCGCCGGCCCTGCGCTGCGAGCAGACCGCGCTCGGTCTGGGCCGGGAGTTTCAGTGCGTGCCTCAGCTCGCGCCCGGCGCTTCGGTGGAGGACCTGCTAGCCCAGGTAGGCTGGCCCGACGCTGGGCGGCCGGTGGTCGTGGTGGGCCACCAGCCCACCCTGGGCCAGGCCCTGGCGTACCTGCTCGGAATGCAGCAGGCCAGTTGCCCGGTGCGCAAGGGCGCAGCCTGGTGGCTGCACCGGCGTGAGCGGGAGGGGCGCCAGCAGGTGGCCCTGGTGGGCGTGATGGCCCCCGATATGCTGGGCCACTGAGCCTCGCGGCGACCGGCGTCGCTTCTATTCTTCGAGCAGGAATTCACGCGTCGTCTTTTGCCACGCCACTACCTCCTCGCGCAGGAGGTGGGCCGACTGGGGCCAGGCCTGCGCCCAGCCCGCGGGCAGTTGCAGCACCAAGGCCTCGCCCCGGTGCAGCAGGCGCAGACCCTCCAGCTGCGGGTCGCGCCGCGCGTGGCACAGGATCACGGCCAGGCGTAGTGAGAGCAGCTGCTGCACGAACACCTCGTCCTCGAAGTCCACGTCCAGCTTACGCAGCTTGCCGCGGTGTCCGAGCACCAGCAGGCCCAGGCGGTGCAGCTCGGGCTGCGAGAACCCAGGGGCGTCGGCGTGCTCCAGGATGTAGGCGCCGTGCTTATGGTGGTCGCTGTGCGCGATCTGGCAGCCGATTTCGTGCAGGCGCGCGGCCCAGGACAGCTTGTTCAGGGCCCGGGCCTCGCGGCGAGTGTCGCCGCGCAGTTGCCGCAGCAGGCGCCCCGCCACCTCGGCGACCCGGCCGGCTTGCGCGGAGTCCACGCCGAAGCGCGCGGCGAGGCCAGCGACGGTGGCCGAGCGCAGGTCGCCTTCGCCGGCCTCGCGCTCGATCAGGTCGTACAGCACACCATGGCGCAGCGCGCCTTGGGCGGGCGTCAGGGTGTCGATCTGCAGCAGGTCGAACACCGCGCGCAGTACCGACAGGCCGCCGCCGATGACGGGCCGGCGGTCCTCCTTGAGCCCCTGCAGGCTCACGCGTTCTGCGCGCCGGGCTCTCAAGAGTTCGTCGCGCAGCCAGTCCAGGCCCTCGCGGGTCACGGCGCCGGTCTCCCAACCGCTGGCGGCCAGGACGTCGGCGACTGCACCGATCGTGCCCGAGGCGCCGTAGGCACAGTCCCAGGACCTGCGCGGGTAGGCTGCCAGGGCCTTGTCCAGGACGGCCTTGGCTGCGACCTCAGCCCGTTCGAAGGCGGTCGGGGACAGCTCGCCCTGCGCGAAGTACTTTTGCGACCAGGCCACGCTACCCACGCGGAAGCTCTCGAGAGCATGGGCGATAAAGCCCTGGCCCAAGATCAATTCGGTGGAGCGTCCGCCGATATCGATGACGAGCCGTCGTTCCTTCGATTGCGGCAGCAGGCGGGAGACCCCCTGATAGATCAGGCGCGCTTCCTCGCGCCCTGCGATGACCTCGATCGGGAACCCCAGGACCGCTTCGGCCTGTTCCAGGAAGGCGTCGCGGTTGCGTGCCTCGCGCAGGGTCTGGGTAGCGACCGCCCGCACGTTTGCGTGCTCGAAGGCGGCCAGGCGTTCCCCGAAGCGGGCCAGGCAGTCCCAGCCGCGGCGCATCGCCTCGGCAGTGAGGTTGCGGTCCGGATCCAGCCCGCCACCCTGGCGCACGGTTTCCTTGAGGTATTCGACCCGCTGGATCAGGCCGTGTTCGAAGCGGCCGATTTCGAGGCGGTAGCTGTTGGAGCCGAGATCGACGGCCGCCAGGAGGGTTCCGTTGTCCATGGGAGAGCCAGCATAGCAAGCGGCGCCGGCAGAAAAAAAACGGCGGACGCCGCGGGTGTGGCGCCCGCCATGGCGGGTCGAAGACGATCCGGTCAGCGCGTTCAACGACGAACCGGCGGCAGCAGTACGCGGTCGATGGTGTGGATCACGCCGTTGGTGGCCGCAATGTCGGCCGTCTGCACCATGGCGTCCTCCACGGTGACGAAGGTACCTGCCCGGCTCAGGGCCAGGTTGGCGCCCTCGACGGTCTTGACATTGCCCACCTTGACCTCGGCTGCCGTCACGCGGGCTGGGAGCACGTGGTAGGTCAAGACGGCGCGCAGGCGTGCCGGGTTGGCAGCCAGTTCGTCCAGCGTCCTTTGCGGCACGGCCTTGAAGGCGTCGTTGGTGGGGGCGAAGAGGGTGTAGGGCCCGGCGGCGCGCAGGGTGTCGGTCAGGCCCGCTCGCTGGACCAGGCCGGCCAGGGTGGACAGCTGGGGGTCGCGGGCCAGGGCGTCAGCCACCGGTACGGGAGCTTGGGTGGTGGCGCAAGCGGCCAGGACGGCCGTCAAGGCGCTGGCGAGGACGAGGCGTCGGGTGAACATGGCAGGGGATCTCCTTGTGTTGAAACGTGTCCGGCAGTCAGCCGAGGGCCAGCGTAGGCAGGCTCCGTGACGAAGTGATGACGTTCGTATGACAAATTCGTGACCATTTTT
>CAZUKC010000041.1:0-10571 GCA_964620375.1 uncultured Ramlibacter sp.
GGCCGTAGGAGACGACGTTGAACCACTTGCCCGACATGTTCAGCGGCATGCCGTGGGTCAGGTGGCCGCCCTCGGCCAGGCTCATGCCCATGATGGTGTCGCCCGGCTTGAGGAAGGCCAGAAAAACCGCCTCGTTGGCCGAGGCGCCGCAGTGTGGCTGAACGTTGGCTGCGTCGGCGCCAAACAGCTGCTTCACGCGGTCGATGGCCAGTTGCTCGGCGATGTCGACGTTCTCGCAGCCGCCGTAGTAGCGCTTGCCGGGGTAGCCCTCGGCGTACTTGTTGGTCAGCTGGGTCCCCTGGGCCGCCATGACGGCGGGGGAGGCGTAGTTCTCGCTGGCGATCAGCTCGATGTGGGCTTCCTGGCGACGGTTCTCGGCCTGGATCGCGGCAAAGAGTTCGGGATCGGTTTGCTCGATGAGGATGTTGCGGTGGAACACGGTGGCAGTCCTTGCGGATGATGGTCCCCGTCATGAGAGAGGGGCTGCCCAGGCGAACGGCCATGCGCCGACAGGCGGCGGTACGCTCCCCCGTGGTGACCCACGTCCGCGCGGTCGGCCCGCCAGGAGCCGCGCGCCTATCGCCAGTCGCGTACTTCGCTAGTGTAGCCCAGGCCGACGTGTCCTCAGGAGGCCGACAGCCCCGCGGGCCGGGCGGACACCGGGGTCTGGCCGCCGACCACCTGCTTGAGCCGCTCGTATTCGGCCAGCACCTTTTCGACGTAGCCGCCGTCTTCCTCCAGGTTGGCCGCGCCCACGTAAAAGCGCAGCCCGGCCTCGACCGAGCCGGCGCGCTGGATGCACTCCTGCAGCACCCGCGCGCCCACCCGCAGGTTGGACACCGGGTCGAAGGTGGCCAGCTTGCCGCCGAAGCGGTCGAACTTGTCGCTGTGGACGTGGGTCATCACCTGCATCAGGCCCTGGGCGCCGGCCGGGCTCTGGGCGAAGGGGTTGAAGCCAGACTCGATGGCCATCACCGCCAGCAGCAGGGGCGGGTCGATACGGGTGCGCGGGCCCACCGCGTAGGCCTCGGCCACCAGGGCGCTGATCGGCTCGGGCGCCACGCGGTACTTGCGACTGAGCCAGTAGGCCAGGGCGGCCTGGGGCTTGGGCAGCTCGCGCGGGTTGGCCGCCGTCGCACGACCGATGGCGCTGATGTCGGCCACGATGCCGATGGCATCGGCCTGGCGCTCCTGCAGCCATTCCATCAGGTGGGTCTCGGTGCTCAGGCGCAGGTCGGGGCGCAGGGTCAGGGTCAGGGCGGCAAACACCACGCCCAGCCCGAGCAGGGCAGAGCCGTTGTGGGTCACTTCGAAAAATCCTTGGGCGACATCAGACCCGAAGGTCTTCAGCCCCTGGCTGATCTTCTCGAACGCTGTCATAGCACTTCCTTTCTACAGGCGGGACCGGGCAGGCGGGGGTGGGGGCCTGGGGGCCAGGTCGCGTCGTGACGGGCACGTGGTCAGGCTGCGGGCCTACTGGGGGCCGTCCGCAGGAGCCTGGCATCGCCGGGGTCGGCAGCGGGTCTCGATCGGACCCTCGGGGGTAATCCCGAGGTCGGGCGGATTCTAGGAGGGCCTCAAATAACCCGTCAATAATAAGGAAATCTGACTTTATCTCTATTTCGACATGAACAAGCCAGGGTCGGCCCATCTTCCCCTGCAGCCCCGGCGCCTGTTTTCGCGGCGAAAATACTGGATTACCCACCCAGGCCCGACCACACTGGCCGATTCCCGTGACCCAAGCCGCCGCCCCTGCCCACGACCTGCACGCCCTCGACGCCTTGACCGGCGGGGCGTTCACCGCCCCCACCTCCGGCGAGCGCGCCTCCCGTCTGCACGACTGGCTGGGGACCCAGCCAACGCCCGAGCTCATTCAACAGGTCTACCGAGAGTTGAGCAGCCGGGACAAGGGAGCGGCGCGGCTGCTGCGTGAGCGCCTGGACGAGATCAAGCGCGCCAAGGGTCAGGAGGCTCTCGCTGCCGAGTGGGCCGCCAAGGCTCAGGCGCTGCTGGACCAGGCCAAGCTGAACCTGGCAGATGCCCTGGCCTGGCAGCGCGATGCCGCCAAGGCCGGCGCACCCCTGAGCCGCGAGCCGCTGGCCGAGCTCAAGGTGCGGCTGGCCGAACGGGTGAGGGCCATCGAGGACCTACAGCACCGCGCGCAGGTGCAGCGCGAGGCCGCCGTGTTGCTGGCCCAGCGCATCGAGGTGCTCTCGCTCAAGCCCTGGCGCGACGCGCTGGCCGCGGCCGACGCCCTGCGCAAGGACGTCCCCGACTGGCAGGCCCAGGCGCAGGCGCTGACCCAGGAGGCCAGCTGGCCCAGCGTGGATCTGCGCTTTGCGCCGCTGCTGGAGGCCTCGCGCCAGCAGCTGCAGGTGGTCTGGGACGCCTTTCAGTCGGCGCTGGCCCTGGCCGCTGCGGCCGACACTGACCCTGCTGCGCCGCTGCCGCCGGTGCCAGCCTGGGCCGACGAACTGCGCGCCGTACGGGGCCTGCCCGTCGAGGCGCCGCCGACGCGTCCGGCCCGCGCCCAGCCCGACCCGCAGCAGCGTGCCGCGGCCGAGGCGGCGGTGCGAGCCGCGCTGAGCAAGGTCGAACAGGAAGTCGCGCAGGGCCACGGCAAGGCCAGTGCAGGCGCCGCAGCCGCCCTGCGCCAGGCGCTGAAGGAACATGGCAAGCGCATCGATTCCTCGCTGGAGCAACAGGCCCAGGCCGCGCTGGCGGCGGCCGGCGAGATGGAAGGCTGGCAGCGCTGGCGCACCGACCAGCTGCGTCAGGAGCTGGTGGCCCAGGCCGAAGCCCTCTTCGAGTCGGTGCCGGCAACGCAGGGCGCAGCGCCCGCGCAGGCCGGCGATGCAGCGGCCCCGGTGCCTGCCCCCGCCGACATGGTGCGCAAGCCCCGCTTCGGCGGCCGCAAGATGCAGGAGCAACTGCGTACCCTGCGCGAACGCTGGAAACAGCTGGACCAGGGCGGAGCGCCCAATCACGCGCTCTGGAAGCGTTTCGACGAGGCCTGCAACCAGGCCTATGCGGTGGTCGAGACCTGGCTGGAGAAGGTCAAGACGGAGGCCGCCGAGCACCGCGGCCGCCGCATGGCCCTGATCGAGGAGGTCAGGACCTGGGCCTTTGCCCACCCGACGGCCGAGGGCGGTGACTGGAAAGGCTTTGCGCGTGCGCTGTATCAGTTCGAGACGCGATGGCGCGAGGCGGGCCACCTCAGCGAGAAGGCCTTTGCCGAGATCCAGCCGCAATGGAAGCAGGTGATGCAGGCTGCGCAGGCCCCGCTGGATGCCGCCCAGAAACAGAGCCTGGAGCGGCGCCACGCCCTGATCGAGGAGGCGGTGGCCTTGGGCGGTGCGCCGCAGCTGCGCGTCGACGCGGTCAAGGCACTGCAGCAACGCTGGCAGGCCGAGGCGCAGACCGTGCCCCTGGACCGCAAGCAGGAGCAGAAGCTGTGGGACGCTTTCCGCAAGCCCCTGGATGAAGCGTTCCAGCGTAAGGGCCAGGAGCGCGAGCGCGCCGCCTCGGCGCTGAGCGAGCTTGACCGCCAGGTGCTGGAGGCCTCGCGCGCCGTCGAGGCTGCGAATGCCTCGGGCGATGCCCAGAAGATCCGCGCTACGCTGGCCGATCTCGAGGCGGCCCTGCGGGGCCAGGCGCAGGCCCGTGATGCGGCGGCCCGTGCTGCTGCCGACGCCGTTGCGCCCGCCGAGGGACCCACCGAGCCCGTGGCCGCGGGCGAAGTCGCAGTGGCTGAGGCCCCAGCCCCCAAGCCGGTGCCCAAGCCCGTGATTGCGCGGCGTGGTGACGATCGCCCGGGCATGAAGCGCGACGAGCCCTCACAACCCGCACGCGGCGTACGTCCGGGAGATCGTCGGCCCGGCGGGCCGGGCGGGCGCATGGGTGAACGCGATGCGGCGCGCGGCGCCGGCGGCCGTCCTGGCGAACGCGGGGATCGTGAGGACCGCGGCCCTCGGCTGGGTGACGTGGCCTTCCGCGCCCAGCGCGAAGCCATGGAGCATGCCCAGTCCACGCTGCGCAAGCTGGCCGCGCAGGCCCATGGCGAGGCGCTGACGCAGCTGCTGTCGGCGTGGGAGCAGCGCGCGGGTGATCAGGTGCCAAGCCAGAGCGAACTGGGCAAGGCGGTCACGTCTGCCGTGCGGGGCAGCTGGGTGCAGGCGATTTCCGCCGCGCCGACCGCCGATCCGTCCGAGGCCCTGCTGCGGCTGGAGATGGCCTCGCAGGTGCCCACGCCGGCCGAGCACCTGGCAGCACGGCGGGCCCTGCAGCTGCAGCTGCTCACGCGCCGCCACGATCCCTCGCCCGAGCAGACCTGGGGGCAGGACGCAGCCCGGGTCTTCGCCAGCGCACACCAGCCGGCCGTTGCGCGCCGCCTGCAGGCCGTGCTCAAGGCCTTGCTGCGGGCCTGAAGAAGCTGTCGAACAGCGGGGTGAGTGCGGGAAATTCAGCCGTGAAGCGTTCGCGCTGCACGAAGTAGCCCTCGCAGGCCACGGCGAAGAACTCGTCGACGGCCTGCGCGCCGTAGGGGTCCAGCCAGGTCGGCTCGCCGCCGAAGCGCTCGGCCACGATCACCCGCTCCCGAAAGGCCTCGTATTCGCGCGTCAGGACGTCCAGCCACGCGCGCCGGGCCGCGCGCGAGGGCAGGGGCGGGCAGCCGTCGGGTTCGCCGTCGCGCATGTCCAGCTTGTGGACGAATTCGTGGATCACCACGTTGTAGCCCTCGTGCGCACGCTCGCCCGCGTCGCGCACGTCATGCCAACTGAGCATGACCGGGCCCTGCTCCATGGCCTCGCCGGCCAGGACCTCGTCGTAGTCGTGCACGACACCCGTGTCGTCGACATGGGTGCGTCGGGCCACGACCTCGTCGGGGTGGACCACGATGCCCACGAAATCGTCGTACCAGTCCAGGCCCAGGTGCAGCACCGGCAGCACCGCCTGCGCCGCGATGGACAGGGCGATCTCGTCGGTGATCTCGAAACCCTGCGCACCGTGGAATTCCTTTTGCTGCAGGAAGCGGGCGCAGAGGTCGCGCAGTTGCGAGAGGTCGGCCTCGGGGCGTTCGGCGAGGAAGGGATAACGTGCCAGCACCGACGCCCAGAGCGCCTGTGGAAGGGGCGGCGCCGCGCGCCGCTGGCGCCACCAGCCGAACATCACGCGGGCAGGTCGATACGCTCGTAGGTGCCCTTCGCCGACAGTCGCAGCACCTGCTGCCGCGGCGGGGTGGCGCGGGCGTCCCAGTCGGAGAGCACGATGCGCCGGTGTCCGTCACCCAGGTCGTGTTCGGCGGGGCGGTGGGTGTGGCCGTGGACCATCACCGTCGCGTGTGCCGCCTGCAGCCACTGGCGGGCCGCTGCGGGGTCTACATCGGTCTCGTAGCCTGCGGTCTGGTGGCGGGCCTCGCTGGCCTGGCGCATCTGGCGGGCCAGGGCCTCTCGGTCGGCCAGCGGGCGGGCCAGGAAGGCCGTGATCCAGGCAGGGTCGCGCACCTGCTCGCGGAAAGCGAGGTAGGTCGTGTCGGACAGGCACAGCGCGTCGCCGTGCGTGAGCAGCCAGCGCTGCTCGCCCAAGGCCAGCACGCTCGGATCCTGCAGCAGGGTGAAGCCGCAGGTATTCGCCAGGTCCTGACCCACCAGGAAGTCGCGGTTGCCGTGGAGGAAGTACAGCGGTCGCCGCACGCTGGCCTCACGCAGCACCTGCGCGCAGTCGGCTGCGAAACCCGGGGCGGCGATCGCGTCGTCGCCGACCCAGGCTTCAAAGAGGTCACCGAGGATGAAGACCGCGTCGGCGGGAGTGTCCTGCAGCTGGCGGCGCCAGGCCGCGAAGGTGGCGGCGTCGTCGGCTTGCAGGTGCAGGTCGGACAGCAGGTCGACGCAGCGCCAGTGCGGCCCGGCCTGGACGACCGGGATCGGGTGAGGCGCCTGCGTGGGGCCCACCCGGTTTCAGGCCAGGACGGCCTTCTCGATCACGACGGCCTCTTTGGGCACGTCGTCGTGGAAACCGCTGCGGCCCGTGTCCACGCCCTCGATGCGGTCGACGATGTCGGTGCCGGAGACCACCTTCCCGAACACCGCATAACCCCAGCCCTGAGCGCTCGGGGCTGTGTGATTGAGAAAGCCGTTGTTCGTGGTGTTGATGAAGAACTGTGCGGTGGCCGAGTGCGGGTCGTTGGTGCGGGCCATCGCGATGGTGTACTTGTCGTTCTTCAGGCCGTTGTTCGCCTCGTTCTGGATCGGGGCCTGCGTGGACTTCTGCTTCATGCCGGCGTCAAAGCCACCGCCCTGGATCATGAACTTGGGGATGACGCGGTGGAAGATGGTGCCGTCGTAGTGCCCGCTCTTGACGTAGGCCAGGAAGTTCTCGGTGGACTTGGGGGCTTTCTCGGCGTCGAGTTCGAGGGTGATGACGCCGTGTCCGGCGATGTGCAGTTCGCCCTGGGGATTGCTCATGGTGTTTCCTGTGTGAAGACGGGGTTCAGGGAAGCAGGGGGGCCGACTGGATCACCACCGGGGTGCGCGGCACGTCAGACGGGAAGGGGCCGCCCGGGCCGGTCGGCTGGGACTTGATGCGGTTCACGACCTCCATGCCAGACACCACCTTGCCGAAGACGGTGTAGCCGTAGCCCTGCATGGTCGGGGCGGTGTGGTCCAGGAAGGCGTTGTCCTTCACGTTGATGAAGAACTGCGCGCTGGCCGAGTTCGGATCCATGGTGCGGGCCATGGCGATCGTGCCGGTGACGTTGCGCGGACCGCCGCGTGCCAGGGCCTCGCGGCCCTCGTGCGGGATCGGGGCGCGCGTGGGCTTTTGCGCATAGCGGGTGTCGAAGCCGCCGCCCTGGATCATGAAGTTGTCGATCACGCGGTGAAAGATGGTGCCGTCGTAGTGCTTGTCACGCACGTACTGCAGGAAGTTCTCGACGGTCTTGGGTGCTTTGTCGGGGTAGACCTCCACCACGATGTCGCCCGCGGTGGTGGCGAGTTTCACGCGCGGTGCGGCCGCAGCGGGCGCCGGTCCCTGTGCATGCGCGGGCAGGCTCAGGGCTGCGGCGGCCACCAGAGCCAGGCGGGTGGCGAGGCGGCGTGTGATTCGAGACGGGGGCAGGGGCATGCGGAGACTCCGGGGAGGGCGCGGCGTGGCGGGTTCAGCGCGGCGCGGACGCGGGCCGTGTGGGCGCGCTGGCGGTGGCTCGGGCGCGCGGGCTCACGGTAGTGACTTCGATCAGGCTGCGGGCGGCGGCCAGCTTGGGGGCCACGCTGGCCAGCGCAGGGTCATGCTGGCGTGCCCGGCTCCAGGACTGCACGGCCATCCGCAGCAGGACGTCGCCCAGGTTTTCGTGAGCGGTGGCATAGGTCGGATTGGCGCGCAGCGCCGCTTCAGGCGCAGCGCGCGCGGATTCCAGCTCGTTGCGCGCGGCATGCAGCACCGCGAGGTTGTTGTACGGCTCGGCCAGCTCGGGGTACTCGCGCGTGAGCTGCTGGTAGGCGTCGATCGCTTCTTCGGTGCGACCGGCGTCGGCCAGGGCCTGCGACCGCAGGAACTGCAGCTGCGGATCGCGCGGGCGGGTGGCCAGGAGCTGCTCGGTGCGCACCAAGGCTTCGGCGGGGCGGCCGGCGCGCAGCATCTGGGCGATGGGCGCGTAATCGTTGGGGGTTTGGGGTGCCGGTGCCTGCGCGAAGGCGGTGCCGCAGGCCGAGACGATCAGCGCCGCCAGCGCCCGCCGCGCGCGCACGTGCACCAAAGTGGGGGGCGTAGGGCGGTCTGGGGGCATCTCGGGTCGTTCGCGTGAGCGCATCTCAGGGCGCATTTAAGAGGCTGCGTCAGGGACGCAGGCCGCTCAGGCGCGGGCTTATACTGCGGGCGATTGTAGCCGTGCCCCCCTCGAGGGCGGCCCCCGCCCACCGCGCCCCCACGATGTTTCACGCCCGTCCGCCCCGCGCGGCCTCTCGCTCGACATGAGCCTGCGCATCTACAACACGCTCACGCGCGCGGTCGAGCCGTTCCGGCCACTGGACCCCGGGCACGTGCGGATGTACGTGTGCGGCATCACCGTCTACGACCTGTGCCACGTGGGGCATGCCCGGGCCAACGTCGCCTTTGACGTGGTGCAGCGCTGGCTCAGGGCAAGCGGGCTGCGCGTCACCTTCGTGCGCAACATCACCGACATCGACGACAAGATCATCCGACGCGCGCTGGAAAACGGCGAGACCGTGCGGGGATTGACCGACCGCATGATCGGCGAGATGTACCGCGACTTCGACGCCCTGGGGATCGAGCGTCCCACGCATGACCCGCGGGCCACCGACTACGTGCCGCAGATGCTGGACATCGTGCGCGCGCTGGAAGACAAGCAACTGGCCTATCGCACGCCTTCGGGCGACGTGAACTACGCGGTGCGGCGCTTTCCCGGCTACGGCAAGCTCTCGGGCAAGTCGCTGGACGAACTGCATGCCGGTGAGCGCGTCGCGGTGCAGGAGGGCAAGGAAGATCCGCTGGACTTCGTGCTCTGGAAAGCCGCCAAGCCCACCGAGCCCGCCGATGCGAAATGGGACAGCGACTACGGCCCGGGCCGCCCTGGCTGGCACATCGAGTGCTCCGCGATGTCCTGCGCCCTGCTGGGGCAGACCTTCGACATCCACGGCGGCGGCGCCGACCTGACCTTTCCGCACCACGAGAACGAGATCGCCCAGAGCGAGGGCGCCAGCGGCCAGCCTCTGGCCCGTGTGTGGATGCACAACGGCTTCGTGAACATCGACAACGAGAAGATGTCCAAGTCGCTGGGCAACTTCTTCACCATTCGCGATGTCCTGAAGAAATTCGATGCCGAGACAGTGCGCTTTTTCATCGTGCGCGCGCACTACCGCAGCCCGCTCAATTACAGCGACGTCCACCTGGACGATGCGCGCGGTGCCCTGCGGCGCCTGTACACCGCGCTGGACGCGGTGGCGCCCGCCGATGTGACCCTCGATTGGACCGAGCCGCATGCCGCCCGTTTCAAGGCCGCCATGGACAACGACTTCGCCACGCCCGAGGCGGTGGCGGTGCTGTTCGACCTGGCTGGCGAGGTCAATCGCACGCGCTCGCCGCAGCAGGCCGGTCTGCTGCGTGCGCTGGGCGGCTGCCTTGGGCTGCTCCAGGGAGATCCGCGCGCCTTCCTGCGCAGTGGTGCGGCGCTGGACGACGCGACCATCCAGAACCTCATCGCGCAGCGCGCCGCTGCCAAGCAAGGCCGCGACTTCGCCACCGCCGACCGTATCCGCGCCGACCTGTTGGCGCAGGGCATCGTGCTCAAGGACTCGCCCACCGGCACCACCTGGGAGGCGGGGGCATGAGCACCGGTGCGCTCAAGACCGACAGCGTCGTCGAACTCTCCACGCCCGCCTATTGGCAGGAGGCCTGCCGCCACCTGGCCCGCAAGGACCGTGTGATGAAGCGGCTCATTCCCGAATTTGGGGGGACCACCCTGCGCTCTCGCGGTGATGCCTTCACCACCCTGGCGCGCAGCATCGTGGGCCAGCAGATCTCGGTGAAGGCGGCCCAGAGCGTGTGGGACCGATTCGCGCAGCTGCCTCGCAAGATGACGCCGGCCAACGTGCTGCGCCTGAAGGTGGACGACATGCGCGCCGCCGGCCTGTCGGCCCGCAAGATCGAGTACCTGGTAGACCTGGCCCTGCATTTCGACTCGGGCGCCATCCGCCCGGCCGCCTGGCCGGCACTGGACGACGAGGCCATCATCACCGAGCGCGTGGGTATCCGCGGCATCGGGCGCTGGACCGCCGAGATGCTCCTGATTTTTCATTTGATGCGGCCCAACGTGCTGCCCTTGGACGACATCGGCCTGATCAACGGCATCAGCCAGAACTACTTTTCCGGCGACCCGGTGAGCCGCAGCGATGCCCGTGAAGTGGCCGCCGCATGGGCCCCTTTCTGCAGCGTGGCGACTTGGTATATTTGGCGATCGCTCGACCCGCTGCCCGTCGAATACTGACCGGCGGCGACTCACCAGGAGAACACTTTGGCCAAGAAGACCTTTCTTGACTTCGAGCAGCCCATCGCGGAACTTGAGACCAAGATCGAGGAACTGCGCTACGTCCAGACGGAGTCCGCCGTCGACATCTCCGACGAGATCGACCAGCTGTCCAAGAAGAGCCAGCAGCTGACGAAGGACATCTACAGCGACCTGAGCCCCTGGCAGATCACCAAGATCGCCCGCCACCCCGAGCGTCCCTACACGCTGGATTACATCGGCGAGATCTTCACTGACTTCATCGAACTGCACGGCGACCGCCATTTCGCCGACGACCTGTCCATCGTCGGCGGGCTCGCGCGCTTCAACGGTCAGGCCTGTATGGTGCTGGGCCACCAGAAGGGGCGCGACACCAAGGAGCGCGGCCTGCGCAATTTCGGCATGAGCCGTCCCGAGGGTTACCGCAAGGCCCTGCGCCTGATGAAGACCGCCGAGAAATTCAAGCTGCCGGTGTTCACCTTTGTCGACACGCCTGGTGCCTATCCCGGCATCGACGCCGAAGAGCGCGGTCAGTCTGAAGCCATAGGCCGCA
>CAZUKC010000042.1:0-10551 GCA_964620375.1 uncultured Ramlibacter sp.
GCCTGACGCCGCGCGCCCGCGTGGTGGGCATGGCCACCGCGGGCGTGCCGCCGCGCATCATGGGCATGGGTCCTGCGCCCGCCACCCGCAAGGTGCTGGCGCTCACCGGCCTGAAGCTCGAGCAGATGGACGTGATCGAGCTCAACGAGGCCTTCGCCGCGCAGGGCCTGGCGGTGCTGCGGGATCTGGGGCTCCAAGACGACGATCCGCGCGTGAACGCCTGGGGCGGCGCGATCGCCCTGGGCCATCCCCTGGGCGCCAGCGGCGCACGCCTGGCCACCACTGCGGTCAGCCAGTTGCACCAGCGCGGTGGCCGCTACGCCCTGTGCACCATGTGCATCGGCGTGGGGCAGGGCATCGCGGTCATTCTCGAGCGGGTCTGAGCGGTCCTCTTAGGTCCTCTTAGGCCTTCAGCACCGTATCCTTGATCGGCAGGTCACGCACCCGCTTGCCGCAGGCGTTGAAGATCGCATTGAGCACGGCCGGCGCCGCCACGGCGATGGTCGGCTCCCCCACACCGCCCCAGAAGCCACCCGAGGGCATGACGATGGTTTCGACCTTGGGCATCTCGGCCAGGCGCAGGGGTTGGTAGGTGTGGAAGTTCTCCTGCTCGATCCGGCCGTCCTTGACCGTGCACTCCTGGTACAGCATGGCGCCCAGGCCGTAGACGAAGGAACCTTCCACCTGGTGTGCGATCTGCTTGGGGTTGACCGCATGTCCCGGGTCGGTGGCGGCCACGATGCGCTTGATCGTGAGCTTGCCCGTGCTGGAGACACTGACCTCGGCGCAGGCGGCGGTGTAGCTGCCGAAGCAATAGAAGGCCGCCAGTCCGCGGCCTGTGCCCTTGGGCGTGGGCTGGCCCCAGCCACCCTGTTCGGCCGCAGCCTTTAGAACCGCCCACCCCTTGGGGTTCTTCGCCATCAGCTTTTGGCGCACCACCAGGGCGTCCTGACCGGTCGCATGCGCGATCTCGTCGATGAAGCACTCCATGTACAGCGCGTTCTGGTTGGCGTTCACGCCGCGCCAGAAGCCCGGCGGCACATGCGTGTTGCGCATCGCGTGATCGATGTTCAGGTTCTCGAACGCGTAGCTGATCGCGTGGTCCGCAAACCGCTCATGGCCCACCGGCAGCAGCCCCTGAAAGACCAGCAGGTCGGCGCCATTGACCATCAGCGAGGGCAGCACCGAAGCCAGGATGGACTGGCCAGAGATGCGCATGTTCAGGCCGGTGATGTTGCCCGCGGCGTCGATGCCCGCGGTCATCTTGCACTGGGTCACCGGGTGATAGGCGCCGTGCAGCATGTCTTCTTCGCGGCTCCAGATCAGCTTCACTGGCGTGCCCGGCATCTGCCGGGCCACGGCCACGACCTGGCGGATGTAGTCGGTCATGCCGCGCCGGCCGAAGCCGCCGCCCAGGTTGATCTTGTAGACATCGCACTTGTCCAGGGGCAGACCGGCCGCCGCTGACGTCGCGGACAGCGCGGCGTCGCCGTTCTGGGTCGGGCACCACACCTCGCACCGGTCGGCCGTCCAGAGCGCGGTGGCGTTCATCGGCTCCATGGTGGCGTGGTTCTGGAACGGGTAGCTGTAGACAGCTTCGACCTTGCGCACCGCCTTGCTGATCGCGCCGGCGGCGTCGCCCACCCGGTTCCCGGGGAACACGCCGTCGTTCGAGTCCAGGCCGGCCTTGATACGCGTGGCGATGGTGGCGCTGCTCACTTGCGTGTTGGGCCCCAGGTCCCAGTTGATCGGCAGGACATCGAGCGCTTTCTTGGCATGCCACCAGGTGTCGGCGACCACGACCACCGCGTTGTCGCCGACCCTCAAGGCGGTCTTGAAGCCCGGCATGCCCTTGATCTTGTCGACATCGAAACCCACCAGCTTGCCGCCGAACACCGGGCAGGCCTTGATGGCAGCATTGACCATGCCGGGCAGCTTCAGGTCGGTGCCGTAGATACGTGAGCCGTTGACTTTCTCCTTGGTGTCCAGGCGCGCCACCCCCTTGCCGATCAGCTTCCACTGGTGGGGCTCCTTGAGCTTGACCTCCTTGGGCGGCTCCAGCTTGGCGGCGGCCTCAGCCACCTTGCCGTAGGTGGTCTTGCGGCCCGTGAGGTTGTGGGTGATGACGCTGTTGGCCGCGGTGCATTCGGCGGGCGCAACCCCCCACTCCTTGGCCGCCGCGGCCACCAGCATCTCGCGCGCCATCGCGCCGCCCTGGCGGACGTAGTCGTGCGACTGGCGAATGCCGCGCGAGCCCCCAGTGGACATGTCACGCCAGACGCGTTTGCGCGCCAGGTTCTGGCCCGGGGTGGGCTGTTCGGTGGTGACCTTGGACCAGTCGCACTCGAGTTCTTCGGCGACCATCTGCGCCAGACCGGTCAGCGTGCCCTGGCCCATCTCGGAGCGGGCGATGCGGATGATGACGGTGTCGTCGGGTTGGATCACCACCCAGGCGTTGACCTCGGGTCGGCTCAGGTCCGCGCCTTTTTGCACCTGCGCGAAAGCATCGCCCGAGGGCAGGGTGAAGCCCAGTGCCAGGCCGCCAGCCGCAGCGGCGCTGCTCACGATGAAATGGCGGCGCGAGGGGTCGAATTGAGGGAGGGTCTGCGCATTCATGGTCGTTCTCTCCTGGACGCTCAGGCCTTGGGGGCGACTTGACCGGCCGCCATGTGGATGGCGGCCCGCACCTGCAGGTAGGTTCCGCAGCGGCAGATGTTGCTCATCGCCGCGTCGATGTCCTTGTCGGTCGGCTTGGGCTTGCGTTTGAGCAGCGCCGCGGCCGCCATGATCATTCCGGACTGGCAGTAGCCGCACTGCGGAACATCCAGGGCGATCCAGGCTTTCTGGATGGCGTGGGTGGCGTCCTTGGACAGGCCCTCGATCGTCACGATCTTTTGGGTCGGCTTGATCGCCGCAATCGGCATGACGCAGGAGCGCACCGGCGCACCGTCGATGTGCACCGTACAGGCACCACACTGGGCGATGCCGCAACCAAATTTCGTACCGGTCAATCCCACCTGCTCGCGCAGGGCCCACAACAGGGGCGTATCGGCCTCAGTGGCCACATCGACCGTCTTGCCGTTCACATTGAGCTTGGGCATCAACTTCCTCCGAATAAGCGGGCTTGGAAACTATGGAATCGGGGATCCGGCGCATTCCGGTTAACCACCCATTTCTAGCACGCGAATTCGTTTTATGCTCTAGGGCATGTCCTGCCTCTTGCTGCGGCTGATGCACCGATTGCCCCTGGTCGGGGGGTGCCTCGCCCTGGCGGGTATGGGCCTGGGCCTGGGCTTGGGCCTGACGCTGGCCCTTGTGGGCACTGCGGCGGCCCAGGAGCTGCGGCCCTACCGGGTCGAGGGCCACGCCATTGAGCAGACGCTCGGGCCGACGGGCGACGCGGTGCGCGGGCGAGCCCTCCTCGTCGCGCGTGATCCTGCCAACTGCATCCTCTGTCACGCGGCGCCAACCGAGCTGGTCGGGGCAGGGGTGCGCTTCTCCGGCAACCTGGCGCCCTCCCTGGACGGGGTCGGCGCACGGTGGACCCCAGGCCAGCTGCGTCTGCGCATCGTCGACAGCCGTCGACTGAACCCCGAGAGCATCATGCCCTCGTACTACCGCACTGACGGACTGGTCGAGGTCGGCGCGGCATGGCGCGGCCAGCCGATCATGAGCGCGCAGCAGATCGAAGACCTGATCGCCTACCTGGT
Organism: uncultured Ramlibacter sp.; assembly: GCA_964620375.1. Classification (GTDB taxonomy): domain Bacteria; phylum Pseudomonadota; class Gammaproteobacteria; order Burkholderiales; family Burkholderiaceae_C; genus Ramlibacter. The sequence continues at coordinate 3,711 of CAZUKC010000042.1, forward strand.
CACCCTGCGATGAACAGCGACGCGCTATCACCCCACCCCTCGCACACCCGGCGCGCGCTGCTGGTGGGCGCGGCCGCCGTGCCCTTGTGGCCCCAAGCGGTGCTGGCGCAGGGCAGCCCCCAGGAGGCGGCGTATGCGGCCTTCGTGGGTGGGCGTGCGGTGCGCACCGGCCGTCTGATGCTGGACATTCCGAGCATCGCCGACAACGGCAACGTCGTGCCCGTACGAATCGCGATGCCCGGACCGTTCCCGCCCGGTACCGAGGTCAGGACGATCCACCTGTTTTCCCAGAAGAATCCGGTGCCGCAGGTCGCCGTATTTCACTTTCCGGTGCCGATCGCCCGGGTCGAGGTGGAGTCGCGCATACGCCTGGGCGGTACCCAGCGCGTGACCGCGGTTGCCACGCTGGCGGACGGCACGCTGCATGCCGCCACCGCCGACGTCATCGTCACCGTGTCGGCCTGCATCGACGGCACCTGACCCCATGATCGGCGCACGCGTACAGGTCCCCGCGCAGGTTCGCCGCGGCGACGTCTTCGAAGTCAAGATCTTGATCGGACACCCGATGGAATCGGGCTTCAATCACACCGATGACGGCAAGCCGATCGCGCGCAACGTCATACGGCAACTGACCTGCCGCTACAACGGCACCGAGGTATTCCGCGTAGAACCCAGTTCAGGCGTCGCGGCCAACCCGCTGTTCACGTTCCCGGTCACGGCGCGGGAATCGGGTGAACTGGTATTCGAGTGGACCGACGATTCGGGTGCGCGGGGCAGCGAGCGCGCCTGGCTGACCGTCGTGGGCTGACGGTCCCGATGCGTCTGCTGCCGTCTTGGGCGCTCGTGCTCGCTGCCGCCAGTGCCGTCGCTTCGGCGCAGGAGCGGACCCTGGTGCCGCAAACGCCTCGCTCGGGCAGTACCTACATGGGCGCGGAGCTGCGCGCGATGCAGGCCGACGACTTTGCCAACCCAGGCATGCTCTGGGTGGAAAAGGGTGCCAGGCTCTGGAGCCTGCGCGTCGGCAGCGCCGCCAAGTCCTGCGCGGATTGCCACGGTGAGGCCCGCGCCACCATGAAAGGTGTGGCGGCCCGCTATCCCGCCTGGGACGTCGGCGCAGGGCGCCTGCTGGACCTCGAGGGCCGCATCAACCGATGCCGGGTCGAGCGACAGGGGGCGACCCCGCTGGCATTCGAGTCCGAGGACCTGCTGGGGCTGACCTCCTTCGTGGCGACGCAGTCGCGCGGTGTGCCGATCAGGGTGTCCATCGAGGGCCCCGCGGCGGCCCATTTCGAGCGCGGACGAGTCCTGTACCAGCGGCGGATCGGGCAGATGAACCTGGCCTGCATGCACTGTCATGTCGACAACGCCGGCGGCCGCCTGTTGGCGCAGACCCTCAGCCAGGGCCACCCGACGGCGTTTCCGGGATACCGGACGGAATGGCAGTCGGTCGGGTCGCTGCAGCGCCGACTTCGCGCCTGCTACTTCGGCGTGCGCGCCGAACCGCCGGCCTACAACGCCCCAGATCTGCTGGATCTCTCGCTGTTTCTGGCTTGGCGCGCCCAGGGGCTGGCGATGGAGAGCCCCGGCGTGCGACGTTGAGCCGGGGCAGCTTTCAGTTCCACCGCGCGAGTTGCGCCCAGCGCCGCGCGAGCCGGGTGAAAGCCTCGCGGCTCGCCGGTGCGAAGCAGGCGCTCTCGTGTTCCAGGGTCTGGAAGTTTCTCGCGATACGGCGCGCCAGTGCCAGGCGCTGAGCCGGTCCGCGCGTCTGCAGATAGGTCCGCATCAGGGCCAGGGTTGCACGCCACAAGGCCCGGCACGCCTGCTCCAGGTCGCTACGGCGTGTGGTGATTGCGGTCGGTGTCTTCATGTCGGATGTACGCAAGGGCCTGTTGATTCGGGAACGGATCGGGAACGTTGCAGCCATCGTAGGCAGCCCCGCGCTGGGGCGCTGTCAGCGCGCGGCGCGGCCCGAGCGGTCCGCGTCCTACACCGCAGGCGGGCGGTCCGACCCGCCGGTCTGGCTCGCAAGCCCGTAGGCCTTCAGCCGGTTGTACAGGGTCTTCAGGCTCACCCCCAGCAGGGCGGCTGCGCGTTCCTTGTGATGGTCGCAATGGGCCAGCGTGGCCAGGATCAACTGCCGCTCCATCACCGCCAGGGGTGTGCCCACCGCGCAGGGCAGCACGATCGTCTCGTTCGCGGCGTGCGTATCGGGTGGGGACGGCAGCCAGGTCGGGTCGATCTCGTCGCCGTCGGCCATCACCCAGGCGCGTTGCAGCGCATTGCGCAACTCGCGCACGTTGCCCGGCCAGGGCAGGTGGGTCAGCGCCTGCAGGGCCGCCGGCGTGACCCGCCGCACTTGACCCTCGCGCCGTCCGAGCTCGTGCAGAAAATGCGTCACCAGAAGCGGAATGTCGTCGGGACGATCGCGCAGCGGCGGCATCGCGATCGGAAACACGTTCAGGCGGTACATCAGGTCTTCGCGCAGCTGGCCCTGAGCCACCGCCCGTCCGAGGTCACGGTTGGCGGCGGCCACCAGGCGCACGTCGCTGGCCTGGGCCACGCTGGAGCCCACCCGCATGTAGGTGCCCGACTCCAGCACCCGCAGCAGCTTGACCTGCAGGGCGAGCGGCATCTCGGTGATCTCGTCCAGGAACAAGGTGCCGCCGTGTGCGCGCTCGAAGAACCCCTGCCGCTGGCGCTCGGCACCGGTGAAGCTGCCCCGTTCGTGGCCAAAGATCTCGCTCTCGATCAGGTGCGGCGAGATCGCGCCGCAGTTGACCGCCAGGAACGGTCCCTCTCGGCGCCGGCTCATGTCGTGCACCGTGCGCGCCACCAGCTCCTTGCCGGTGCCACTTTCTCCCGTCACGAATACCGTGACCGAGGTAGCGGCCACCCGGGCGACCTGTTCGTACACCCGACGCATCGCGGCGCTACGACCGACCAGGTGACCGTAGCGGCCGGTGCGATCCAGATCACCGAGGTGGTCGATCGCTGGACCTGAGCGCGCAGGCGGCGCGCCGCTCACCGTCTGGGGACGCACCGATGCATGCACCCGCGCCAGGGTGTCCTGGAGCATGTCCGCACTCAGGGGCTTGACCAGGTAATCCGCGACACCCAGACGCAGCGCCTGGATCGCGCTCTCAAGGCAGGCATGGTCGGTCATTGCCACCACCCGCGGCCGCCCCACGAGCTCGACGTCTTCCTGCAGCAGCGAGAGGCCGTGGCCATCGGGCAGACGCAGGTCCAGCAGCAGCAGGTCGGGCGCCTGCAGGGCCAGCTGGCGCCGAGCGTCTGCGAGCGTGGACACGGTCGCCACCGAATAGCCCTGGCGCGCCACAAGTGTGGAGACCGTGCCCGCCGTGGCGGGGTCGTCGTCCACGACCAGCGCATGGCCGCGCGTCACGGGGGTCGGTGCAGGGCAGGTTGCTACCGGCAAAGAGGGGTCGAAGATCGGCATGGGAAGGCGTGAGGGCCGGCAGCGGGTGCACACCCGCCTGCGGCGAGCCTACTGCGCGCCTGCTCGAAAGAGACCGGGGCGCAACCGCGTGTTACCCCGTCGGCCGGCACGCCTGCGGCAAGGTTTACCGGGTCGGCGCCAGGCGCAGCAGGCTCTGCGTCGAGAACCTGCCGCAGTCCGTGGCGTCCCGCACACCTGTCGAACGCAGCCGGGTGACGTCGTGTGTCAGGTGTCATCAGCAGTTGCCGCCGGCGTGCTGCGGCACACGGCTTGCGCTGGCGCCCTCACCGCCCCAGCAGGCGCGCGGCGTGCGCGCCCGACGGGTGATCTGACCGGAGGTGTTGCGCCATGGCGCTCTCGCCCGCCCTGCATACCAGCGCTGCGCTTTCGCCCGCCCTGTCGCCGCGACTGCAGCACGCGGTACGCCTGCTGCAGATGTCATCACTCGAGTTCGCGCAGCGGGTCCGGCAGGCTGCCGACACCAATCCTTTCCTCGAGCTTGACCTCGACGGGGACGACATGAGCGACCCCAGTGCGCAGGAGGCCGGTGATGACGACGACCTCGAAATGCCCTGGGGCGCAGAGACCGGCGGCACGCACCGCCTCGACGCCGACGCTGACGCCGAGGACGGCTTCGACACCCTGGTGGCGCCGTCCACGCTGGCGGCGCATCTCGCGACCCAGCTGAACGTGCTTCGACTGAGCGAGCGGGACCGGCTGCTGGCGCTGGCCCTGGCCCATAGCCTCGACGATGACGGCTACCTGCGCCTGCCGCTGCAAGCGGTGGGCGAAGCCTGCGGCCTGGTGCCGGCTGCCGATCCCGAAGAACTCGCCATCGCCCTGTGTCGCGTGCAGGCCCTGGACCCAGCAGGCGTCGGCGCGCGTGACCTGGGCGAGTGTCTGCAGCTGCAACTGCAGCCCCAACTGCAGCAGCCGCTCGGCGAAACCGCCCGCGCCGATCTGCTGCTGGCGTTGCGTATCGCGCGCGAGCACCTGCCAGTGCTGGCCCGTGGTGACGTCGCCACCCTGGCGCGCCGGCTCGCGGCGCCGCGCGAAGCGGTGCAGGCGGCCTGTGCCGTGGTCCGTCGGTTGGATCCGCGACCTGGCTGGCGCCATGGCTCGTACGCGATCACTTACCTCACGCCCGACGTGGTGGTGCGTCGACAGCGCGGGCAGTGGATCGCCAGCCTCAACCCCGTGGTCATGCCCCGGGTTCGGCTGAACCGGCACTACGCGCAGTGGTATGGCCGCTGCCGCGAGTCCGGCCACGCCGAGCTGGGGGTCTGCCTGCAGGAGGCCCGATGGACCTTGCGCAACGTCGAGCAGCGTTTCGCCACCATCCTCTCGGTGGCACGTGCGATCCTGCAGCGCCAGCACCGCTTTCTGGTCTACGGCCCGATGGCCATGCGGCCGCTGGCCCTGCGCGAAATCGCTGACGCGGTGGGTGTGCACGAATCCACCGTCTCGCGCGCCACCCACCACAAGTACATGGCCACGCCCTGCGGCGTGTTCGAGCTGAAGCATTTTTTCTCGCGGGGTCTGCCCACCGCCAGTGGCGGTGCGTGTTCGCCCACCGCCATCCGCGGCCTGATCCGCGAGCTCATCGCCGCCGAGAGTCCGATGCAGCCGCTGTCGGACGTGGCCCTGGCGGCCTTGCTCGCGCGCCAGGGCCTGCGCGTGGCGCGGCGCACGGTCACCCAGTACCGCCAGCAGCTGAAGATCGCCCCGGCGCCGCGGCGGCACGCGGCCATTCGATAGACTAGGCGGGCTCAACCCGCTTGTCATGAACCCCGAGTTGCCTGCGTCCCCCTACACGCCCGCCGAGACCGAGTGGGTGGACGCGCAGCTGGTTCGCAGCCTGGTGCGCGTGGCGGGCAACACCCAGGTCGCGATCTGGGTCGTCATCCCGATCTACGCGGGGTTGATGTGGGACAACACCCCGCCGCTGGCGCTGGTGCTCTGGACGGTGGTGGCGCTGGCCGTGGCCGCGGTGAGCGGGCGGGTGGTGCGCCACTACGAACGCCACCTGTCTGCGGCCGACCCCGCCTCGCAGCTCGCCTTCTACGCACGGGCCCGGCACCTGTGGACAGCCAGCGCCCTGGTGTGGGCGTCGTCCGTGGGGCTGTTCTTCGATCGCGCCCCCCTGTCCACCCAGTTCATCTGCTGGCTGATCCTGGCCTCCATCACCATGCTGGCGGTCAATGGCCTGTCGCCGGTGCTGGGTACCGTTCGCGTCTACTTGAACACGCTGATGGGTGCGGTGTTGGCCATCGTGGTGTGGCATGTGGTGGCCGAGCACCAGTTGCAGGGCCCCTACTACCACTACTGGCTGCTGGCCCTGCTGGCGATCTTCTGGCAGGTCCTCGCGCAGGCCGGCCAGCGCCAGCACCGCACCCACCGGCGCAACTTCGAGCTGCAGTACCGCAACAGCCAGCTGATCGAATCCCTCACGCGCCAGACCCGCGCCGCGCTCGATGCGGTGGAGATCAAGAACCGCTTCCTCGCCAGCGCCACGCATGACATCCGTCAGCCGGTGCTGGCGCTGGGTCTGTATGCCGACTGGTTGGCCAACGAGCCCGAACTTGTGGGCGAGATCGCGCCCAAGATCCTGGAGTCCACCCGCGCGGTCAATGCGCTGTTCGACTCGCTCTTTGACCTGGTGCGCCTGGACTCCGGCAAGATCCGCCTGAAGCTCGAGACGGTGTCACTGGACAAGCTGCTGGACGACCTGGAGCTGCAGTACCGCCCGCTGGCACAGGCCAAGGGCCTGCAGTTTCAGGTGCGCCGCGCCGGCGGTACGGTGTACTCCGACAACCTGCTGCTCGCGCGCATCCTGGGCAACCTGGTATCCAACGCCATCAAGTACACCGAGCGTGGCACGGTGCTGCTGGCGGTGCGCCATGTTCGGACACACCCCTGCGTTGAAGTCCGGGACACAGGCCTGGGCATCGCGCCCGAGCACCAGCGGGACATCTTTCGGGAGTTCTACAAGGTGCCGGTGCACGAGGGCACGCAGGACGGCTTCGGGCTGGGGCTTCACATCGTCTCGCGCCTCGCCCATATCCTGGGCCACCCGGTCGAACTGAAGTCCGAGCCCGGGCGGGGCACGATGTTCAGGCTGGTGCTCGATTCGAGCGACCCGCATCAGGCGACCGCAAGGGCCGCCTCGATCGATCAGCTGGCCAGCAGGCCGTGAACGCGGGCGTAGTGGATGGTCTGGGTGCGGCTCTTGACACCCAGGCGGCGGAACAGACGCCACAGGTGCACCTTCACCGTGTGCTCGCTGATGCCGAGTTCTTCGGCGATCTCGCGGTTGGACAGGCCGCGATCGAGCATCACGATCAGCTGCTTCTGGCGCTTGGACAGCTTGTTGTCGGTGGGCGC
>CAZUKC010000043.1:0-10519 GCA_964620375.1 uncultured Ramlibacter sp.
CCAGGAAGATGGTGCCCTGGTTCTTGACGATGACGGTCTCGTCGCTCATGGCGGGCACGTAGGCCCCGCCCGCGGTGCACGAGCCCATGACCACCGCCACCTGCGGGATGCCCAGCGCCGACATATTGGCCTGGTTGTAGAAGATGCGGCCAAAGTGGTCGCGATCGGGGAAGACTTCGTCCTGGTTCGGCAGGTTGGCGCCCCCAGAGTCGACCAGGTAGATGCACGGGAGCATGTTCTGCTGCGCCACCTCCTGGGCCCGCAGGTGCTTCTTGACCGTCATGGGGTAGTAGGTACCGCCCTTCACCGTGGCGTCGTTGCACACGATCATGCAGTCGACCCCGCTCACGCGTCCGATGCCGGCGACCAGGCCCGCGCAGGGCGCGTCGCCGTTGTACATGCCGTGGGCCGCCAGGGGCGCCAGTTCGAGGAAAGGGGTGCCGGGGTCCAGCAGCATCTGCACCCGCTCGCGGGGCAGCAGCTTGCCGCGCGCGGTGTGCTTGGCACGCGCGGCTTCGCCGCCACCGGCGGCGGCCTGGGCGATCTGCACGCGCAGGTCGTCGACCAGGGCGCGCATGGCCGTAGCGTTGGCCTGGAAGTCGGCGGAACGGGGATTGAGTTGCGACTCGATGGGGGTCATGAGGGGGCCTCGGGTCCTGGGGTCTGCGGCGTCCTTGGGGGCGCGCTGGGCGCAAGCTTAGGCAGGGCCGGGTGGGATGTGGCGCCACATAGGTTGCAAATCGTGCCATTTTTCAAGACACTTGCGTATGCCTTCCCGCCCTCTGGCACCACCCCCCGCCCAGGCCACCCCCATGGCGTTTGCCCGAGTCATCGTCGGTGCGATGCGGCGGGGCGGCCTGTTGCCCGAGGGGGCCTTGCAGCTGGCACAGATCACGCCAACAGAGCTGCAACGGCCACAGGGCCATATTAGCGCCCTGCAAATGGAGTGGCTCTCCGGCGCCGCCATGCAGGCGCTCGATGACGAAGCCTTGGGCGCCTACAGCCGCCGCCTGCCCTGGGGGAGCTACGGCATGCTGGCACGCGCTTCCCTTAGCGCGCCCGACCTGGGCCTGGCGATCCGGCGCTGGTGCCGCCACCACGGCCTCATCGCCGACGACATCCGGCTGCGCCTGATCACCCGGGGCGCCATCGCGGCTATCGCGGTCGAGGAGACCGCTCGCCACGCGGCGCTGGAGGCCGGCCGGCGCGAGTTCAGCCTGGTGCACGTGTTGCGCAACATCCTGGGCCTGTCGTCGTGGTTCGTCGACTCGCGCATCCCCCTGCAGGGGGCGGACTTTCCCTTCGCCCGCCCGCCGCATGCGGCCGCGTATGCCCACATGTTCCCGGGGCCGCTGCACTTTGACGCGCAGCAGGCCGAGGTGCGATTTGACGCCCGCTACCTGGCCCTGCCCCTGCGCCGCGACGAGACGGCGCTGCGCCAGATGCTGCAACGCGCGCTGCCCCTGACCGTGCACCAATACCGGCGCGACCGCCTGCTCGTGCAGCAGGTGCGGCAGGTGCTGGCCACGCCCGAAGGCGCGGCGCGCGACGCCGGTGGCATCGCCGCGCTCCTGAACCTGTCCGTGCGGACCCTGCACCGCCAGCTCAAGGAAGAAGGCGCGAGCCTGCAGCAGCTCAAGGACGAAGTGCGCAGCGCCCGCGCGCGCGAGCTGCTCCAACGCAGCGCCCGCCCGGTCAAGCAGGTGGCCGCCGCCGTGGGCTTTCGCAACGAGAAAAGCTTCATCCGCGCCTTCCGCGGCTGGACGGGCACCTCTCCCGCGGACTACCGCCGACGCCTGCAGGCGTGAGGACGGTCCAGACGCCGGCCTCGCTCAGCGGCCGGCCGACACCACGCCGCGTAGCAGTTGCGCCAGCTCCGAGGCCTGCACCAGCACCAGTCCGTGCTGTCGCACCAGGCGCTGGGCGTTCGCGCTGAGTTCACCCAGGGCGATGTAATGGCCTTCGGCAGCGTCCTCGCGGCGCAGCGCGTCGATCAGGGCCTGCACCGATTCTTCGCCGTGACGCGCCGCCTTCCAGCGACGCGCGGCGACCAGGCGGGTGCGCCCGCCCTGCTCCAGCCGCAGATCGGCACCGCCGTCCATGGTGCGCACCGCATGGCCCTGGGCGATATAGGCCTGGGTGAGGGCCCGCGACAGGTCGGCCCAGCCCATGGCGGCCACCGCCTGCGTGATCGTCTCGACCTCGCGCGCGCTGGGCGCATTCCACTGCCGCACCATCGCCACCCCACTCACGATGAAGAAGGGAATCGCCCCCAGCGAGCCGACGACCCGCAGGTCCTCGGGCAGCAGCGCCGAGGCCACCAGCACCCACACTGCGGCCACCAGAAAACTGATCCACCACGGCTTGCGCAGCAGGATCGCGAAGACCGAGTTGGGGGCCATCTTGAATTTCATGAGCGGACTTTCGGAAAGCGGTCGTGGCAGCGGTGGGGATTGTGCCGCTGTCTGGGACAATCCCGCCCATCCATGGAAATCCACGACCTCATCGGCTACATCGCAGCCACGCTGACCACGGCGTCTTTCCTTCCCCAGGCCTGGAAAACGTTTCGCTCGCGCGACGTGAGTGGGATCTCGCTGGGCATGTACGCCCTGTTCACCACGGGCGTGGCGCTCTGGCTGGTGTACGGGCTGGTACTGGGCAACCTGCCGATCACCCTGGCCAATGCCATTACGCTGGCGCTGGCCCTGGCGGTGCTGGTGATGAAATTGCGCTACGGGGCAGGCCTGGCCCCGGAAGCAGCACCGCCTGCAGCCCGCGACTGAGGCGGAAGGACTCGTGCTCGGTGGGACGCAGCACCACCGGATCACCCACTGGGTCGCCGCCGACGAGGCGCGACAGGCGTACCAGGAAGTCGTCGGCCACGTCACGGCTGCGGATGACAGCCTCGCACAACCAGACCTCGCCTCTCTGGTCGGCCTGCATCAGACCGGCGCACAGGGGCGGGCGCTGCGGCGGGCAGGCGGGTTTTCTGCTGCCAGGCGGGTTTTCTGCTGCCAGGCGGGGCGACCCTGGGCATGACGCGCCTCACTTGGGTTGGAAATCGGTGGAACCGGGCGATGCCAGGTAAACGCATCGCGAGCGCCTGTAGGACGAAGCCGGGTCTGCGACTCAGGCAAACGCCTGCCAGAGCGCCAGCGCGATCAGGCTCCACACCGCGACCACCAGTGCCGCCCCCAGCCAGACCACCGGCTTGCGCCGGCGCGCCGCTAGCCAAGCCTGCGCCTGCTCGCGACACTCGTGCAGCACGCCGGTGGGGATACAGCGCAGGGCCAGCCAGACCAGCAGCGGCAGCAGTACCACGTCGTCCAGGTAGCCCAGGACCGGGATGAAATCGGGGATCAGGTCGATCGGGCTGAGCGCGTAGGCCACCGCCAGGGCGGCGATCACCCTTGCGATGCGGGGCGTACCGGGGTGGCGCAGGGCCATCCAGAGGGTGACCACGTCGCTGCGCAGCCCGCCGGCCCATGCCACGAGCCGCGCGTGCCAGCGCCTGCGGCTCATGCCGGCTGCACCAGCAGCTGCGGCAGGTCGGCCATGTCGGTGAAGACCGTGGTCGCGCCGGCTGCGCGCAGGGCAGCGGGTGCGTCATGCCCCAACTCGCTCGGGCTGTAGCCGAAGACGGTGGCGCCCGCGGCCACACCCGCCGTGACGCCGGTCACCGTGTCCTCGACCACCGCGCAGCGGCGGGGATCGACCGACAGGGCGGCGGCAGCCGCGAGATAGACGTCCGGGTGCGGCTTGGACCGCGGCAGGTCGTGACCGCTGAAACAGCGACCTTCGAACCACCGCATGAAGCCGGTCTTTTCCAGTTGCAGCTTCACCTTCACCAGGTCGGCGCCCGAGGCGCAGGCGATGCGACCGCCGTAGGCCTCGTGGATGGCGGCCACGGCCTGTGGCGCGTGGCGGATCGGCTCCAGACGTGCCAGCAGTTGCTGGTTGCGCCGCTCACGGAAGGTGGCCAACCAGTCCTCGGTCAGGGGCTGGCCGGTGTGAGCCTCGATGCGCGCGCGTTCATCCTTCACCGCCTTGCCCACGAACAGGCGCATGCACTCCTGGCGCGTGAGGCGCCAGCCCGCCTCTTCCAGCATGTCGCGCAGGACACCGTTGGTGATGGGCTCGCTGTCCACCAGCACGCCATCGCAGTCGAACAGGACGGCGTCGAAATGCGGTCTCGCGTTCACAGCGCGCGCTGGATGATGATCTTCTGCACGTCGGAGGTGCCTTCGTAGATCTGGCAGACCCGCACGTCGCGCCAGATGCGCTCGACGGGGAAATCGTTCACGTAGCCGTAGCCGCCCAGGGTCTGGATGGCGGCGCTGCACACCTGCTCGGCGATCTCGCTCGCAAAGAGCTTGGCCATTGCGGCTTCCTTCAGGCACGGCTGGCCCGCGTCGCGCAGGGCGGCCGCATGCCACACCAACTGGCGCGCGGCTTCGAGCTGCGTGGCGCAGTCGGCCAGGCGAAAACCCACCGCCTGGTGGTTGACGATGGCGGTGCCAAAGCTCTGGCGATCCTTGGCGTAGGCCAGGGCCGACTCGAAGGCGCTACGCGCCATGCCCACGCTCTGCGCCGCGATGCCGATGCGTCCGCCCTCCAGGGCCGACAGCGCGATGCGGTAGCCCTCGCCCTCCTCGCCGATCCGGTTCTCAGCGGGGATGCGGCAGTTGTCGAAGTTGATCTGCGCGGTGTCGCTGGAGCGCTGGCCGACCTTGTCCTCCAGGCGCGCGACGACATAGCCCGGGGCGTCGGTGGGCACCAGGAAGGCGCTCATGCCTTTCTTGCCTGCGCCCTTGTCGGTGACTGCGATCACGATGGCCACGTGGCCGTTCTTGCCGGAGGTGATGAACTGCTTGACGCCGTTGATCACGTACTCGCCGCCCTGCTTGACCGCGGTGGTGCGCAAGGCCGAGGCGTCGCTGCCCACGTGGGGTTCGGTCAGGCAGAAGGCGCCGAGCATCTCGCCGCGCGCCAGGGGTGTGAGCCAGCGGCGCTTCTGGGCTTCGTTGCCATAGCGCATGAGGATGGCGTTGACCGGGCAGTTGGTGACGCTGATGGCGGTGCTGGTGCCGCCGTCACCAGCCGCGATTTCCTCCAGCACCAGCGCCAGGCTCACGTAATCGAGCTGGGCGCCACCGTAGGCCTCAGGCACGCAGATGCCATAGGCGCCCAGGGCCGCCAGGCCCTGGTGGGCCTCGCGCGGGAACACGTGTTCGCGGTCCCAGCGCGGCGCTTGCGGCCACAACTGCTCCTGGGCGAACGCACGCACCGCGTCGCGGATCATTTCCTGGTCAGGGGTCAGCAGCATGGGCGGATCCTAGCGGAAGCGGTCAGGCCTCAGACCAGCTCGATGGCCATGGCCGTGCCCTCGCCCCCGCCGATGCACAGCGTGGCCAGGCCGCGCTTCTTGCCGCGGGCCTGCAGGGCGTGGATCAGGGTGACCAGGATGCGGGCACCGGACGCACCGATCGGGTGGCCCAGTGCGCAGGCGCCGCCGTTCACGTTGACGATCTCGTGTGGCACCTTCAGTTCGTGCATCAGGGCCATGGGGACGACGGCGAAGGCCTCGTTCACCTCCCACAGGTCCACGTCGGACACTTTCCAGCCGGCCTTGGTCAGGGCTTTCTGGGTGGCGCCCACGGGGGCGGTGGTGAACCAGTTCGGCTCCTGGGCGTGGGTGCCGTGGGCCACCACGCGGGCCAGGGGCTTGCAGCCCAGACGGCCGGCGGTGCTCTCGGTCATCATGACCAGGGCGGCGGCGCCGTCGTTGATGCTGGAGGACGAAGCGGCGGTGATGGTGCCGTCCTTCTTGAAGGCGGGCTTGAGGGCCGGAATCTTGTCCAGCTTGACCTTGCCGGGGCCTTCGTCGATGGACACCACCACCTCGCCGGCGCGGCCCTTCACCGTGACGGGCGCGATCTCACGGGCGAAGGCGCCGGATTCGGTGGCGGCCTTGGCACGCTGCACGCTGGTGGTGGCGAAGTGGTCCTGGGCCTCGCGGGTGAACTGGTACTTGGCGGCACAGTCCTCGCCGAAGGTGCCCATGGAGCGTCCGGCCTCGTAGGCGTCCTCCAGGCCATCGAGCATCATGTGGTCGTACACGCGCTCGTGGCCCATGCGGTAGCCGCCGCGCCCTTTCAGGAGCAGGTAGGGTGCGTTGGTCATGCTCTCCATGCCGCCAGCCACCAGCACCTCGTGGCTACCGGCCAGCAGCATGTCGTGGGCGAACATCGCCGCGCGCATGCCCGAGCCGCACATCTTGGACAGGGTGACCGCACCCGCCGACTTGGGTAAGCCGCCCTTGAAGGCGGCCTGGCGCGCCGGCGCCTGGCCCTGGCCTGCCATGAGGCAGTTTCCGAACAGCACCTCGCTGACCGCATCGGACGAGATACCGGCACGCTCGATGGCCGCCTTGATGGCGACTCCGCCCAGGTCGTGGGCCGACAGGCTGGAGAAGTCACCCTGGAAGGCGCCCATGGGGGTACGGGCGGCGCTGACGATGACGATGGATTCAGGCATGGAGGGTCCTTTCAAGATCAAAACGTGGCGAGCGGGGTGCCGCGTTCCTCTTGGGCGACGCGGCGCAGGTACTGCTGAAACTCGGGGTCCTCGCCTCGCAACAGCAGGGGCAGGGCGTTGTGGAAGTCCTCGCGGCGACACCACTCGCGCATGTAGTCGTCCCAGCTGTTCCACCGACGGCGCTGCGTCTCGTCCATCCGGGGCTTGTAGGCCACCAGGTAGGCGCGTTCGAACAGCGAGATCAGCATGTCGAAGATCACCAGCATGCGCTCCGTCTGCTCGGGCGTCGGGGTGTCCAGCGCGCTGCTGGTACGCAGCTGCAGGTCGGGGTTGGCCAGGACCACCTTGAGGAAATCGTTGTAGGCGTCGGACAGCAGCTGATAGCCCGCCTCCTCCTCGTTCTCTCGCTCCTTGCGCTGCTCCCAGGCGAAGAAAGCGATGGCAAAGGGCAGGCCCAGCGCGGTGACGATGAAGCTGGCCAGTTCCCAGGCATCACGCATGGCGGACCTCCTGGTTTGCCGCGAAGCGCTTGTCAGGGTCGTACGGGAAGACGTCGAACACATGGCCCGACTGGATCCGCTCCTTGTGGGTTTGCCAGAACGCGGGATCGAGCAGGTCGGGGTGATGGCGCATGAACACCTCGCGTACCGCGGGGTTGCCCAGAAGGAAAGGGCCGAAGGTCTCGGGAAAGACATCCCGCGGCCCGACCGAGTACCAGATCTCGCCGGACATCTCGTCGTCCTCATTACGCGCAGGCGGCACGCGGCGGAAGTTGCAGTCGGTGATGTACTCGATCTCGTCGTAGTCGTAGAACACCACCTTGCCGTTGCGGGTGACGCCGAAGTTCTTCCACAGCATGTCACCCGGGAAGATGTTGGCCGCGACCAGGTCCTTGATCGCGTTGCCGTATTCAATGACCGCGCGCTCGACCTGCTCGGTAGCCTGCGCGTCGAAGGCTTCCTGCAGGTAGAGATTGAGCGGGATCATGCGCCGCTCGATGTACAGGTGCTTGATGATCACCTCTTCGTGGCCGTCACCATCACGGTCGGAGATCTCCAGCTGGCTGGGCGCGAACTTGCGGATCTCCTCGATCAGGTCGTCCTCGAAGCGGTCGCGGGCGAAGGCCACCTCGCTGTACTCGAGGGTGTCGGCCATGCGGCCCACCCGATCGTGCTGCTTGACCAGCAGGTACTTGCCCTTGATCTGCTCGCGCGTGGTGTCCTTCTGTGGCGGGTAGTAGTCCTTGATGATCTTGAAAACGTAGGGGAAGGACGGCAGGTCGAACACCAGCATCACCATGCCCTTGATGCCCGGCGCGATGCGCAGCTTGTCGCTGGAATGGCGCAGGTGATAGAGAAAGTCGCGGTAGAACAGCGTCTTGCCCTGCTTGGCCAGGCCCAGAGCGTTGTAGATCTCGGCGCGCGGCTTGCGCGGCATGAGCGACCGCAGGAACTGCACGTAGGCCGAAGGCACCTCCATGTCGACCATGAAGTAGGCCCGCGCGAAAGAGAACAGCATCAGCAGATCGTCCTCGCCAAACAGGCAGGCGTCGATGACCAGCCGGCCGTTGTCGCCGTGCAAGATGGGCAGGGCAAAGGGCGCCTCGCTGAAGCCGTTGATGATCTTGCCCACCACATAGGCGCCCTTGTTTCGGTAGAAAAGGGACGACAGCACCTGAATCTGAAAGTTGGCGCGCAGCGTCATCTGCGCCAGGCGCGCGCCAAAGGCATCGACCACCCGGCGCGCATCGCGCGGCAGGTCCTCGAAGGGGCGCTGCAGCTGGAAGTTGTCGATGATCCGAATCATCGTGTCGTGCAGCGTGTCCCGCCCCGGGTAGTAGGCGCGGTAGGTGGGCGTGGCTGCAGGCTCGTCGTTTTCGATGTATTCGGTGCTGACCGCCGGTCGCACGAAGATGAAGTCGTTGTGGAAGTAGGTGCGGTGCAGGATCTTGGTCGTGACCGAGTTGAAGAAGGTCTCGGCCAGCTCCGGCTGGTGGTGGTCGATCAGGAGGCCGATGTAGTGCAGCTTGACCTGCTGCCAGACCTCGATCGGTTGCTCGTGCGCGCGGAATTCTTTCTCGAGCCGCAACGACGCCTCTTTCACCCGCAGGTCATAGAACTCGATGCGTTCGCGCTGCGCGCGCTGCTGGCCGTGCCAGTCGGCGGTCTCGAATCGGTGCTTGGCGCGGGCGGACTCACTGCGAAACAGGCGGTAGTGACGGTTGAAGCCGTCCATCATGGCCTTGGCGATGTCATAGGCCAGCGGGGAGTCCAGACGTTGCGGAAACATGCGTTGCTCCTGGGTCAGTCCCGCCGGGCGCCGCCGACCGCAGCGATGGCCCCTCGGTAGACCCGCTCTAGATCGGCCGTGGTGTCCACCGTCATGTGCAGGTCCTTGATCAGCCCGTCCGACAGGCCGTACACCCACCCGTGCAGGGTGAGCGATTGGCCACGGGCCCAGGCGTCCTGGACCACTGTCGTCTGGGCCACATTCACCACTTGCTCGATGGCATTGAGCTCGCACAGCAAGCTGACCTGGTGCTCGGTCGGTGTGGCGTCGATCAGGGACCGGTGCCGGCTGGCCACATCCTTGACGTGTCGCAGCCAGTTGTCGGCCAGCCCCACCCGGGTGCCCTTGAGGGCCGCCGCCACACCACCGCAGCCATAGTGGCCCACCACCATCAGGTGCTCGACCTGGAGCAGATCCACGGCGTACTGAATGGTGGAAAGACAATTGAGATCGGTGGGCACGACCACGTTGGCCACGTTGCGGTGCACGAAGACCTCACCTGGCTCCAGGCCGGTGATCTGGTTGGCGGGCACGCGCGAGTCGCTGCACCCGATCCACATGTAGCGAGGCGATTGCTGCGCCAGCAGGCTGGTGAAAAACCCTGGACGCTCCTGCTCCATGCGGGCCGCCCAGGCCCGGTTGTGATCGAACAGGTCTTCGAGGTCTCGGTTCATGGCCGGGGGAGTCTGGGGTGCGGGCCCGGGGCTTACATCGTCTCGGCAAACAGCTCGCGACCAATCAGCATCCGGCGGATTTCGCTGGTGCCAGCGCCGATCTCGTAGAGCTTGGCGTCGCGCCACAGGCGCCCCAGCGGGTACTCGTTGATGTAGCCGTTGCCGCCGAAGATCTGGATGCCCTCGCCTGCCATCCAGGTAGCCTTCTCGGCACACCACAGAATGACGGAGGCGCAGTCCTTGCGCACCTGGCGCACGTGCTCGGTTCCGAGCATGTCCAGGTTCTTGCCCACCGTGTAGCAGAAGGCGCGCGCCGCCTGCAGCACGGTGTACATGTCGGCCACCTTGCCTTGGATCAACTGGAACTCGCCGATGCTCTGGCCGAACTGTTTGCGGTCATGGATATAAGGCACCACGTTGTCCATGACGGCCTGCATGATGCCGATCGGACCGGCCGCCAGTACCGCACGCTCGTAGTCCAGGCCCGACATCAGCACCTTGGCGCCGCCATTGACTGCGCCCAGCACGTTGGCCGCCGGCACCTCGACGTTCTGGAAGACGAGTTCGCCGGTGTGGCTGCCTCGCATGCCCAGCTTGTCCAGCTTCTGCGCGATGGAAAAGCCCTTCATGCCCTTTTCCACCAGAAAGGCGGTGACGCCACGCGCGCCCAACTCGGGCTCGGTCTTGGCATAGACCACCAGGGTATCGGCGTCAGGGCCATTGGTGATCCACATCTTGCTGCCGTTGAGCACGTAGTAGCCGCCCTTGTCCTCGGCCTTGAGCTTCATGGAAATCACGTCCGAGCCGGCGCCCGGCTCGCTCATGGCCAGCGCCCCCACATGCTCGCCGGAGATCAGCTTGGGCAGGTACTTGGCTCTCTGTTCGGCGGTGCCATTGCGCTTGATCTGGTTGACGCACAGGTTGGAGTGCGCGCCATAGGACAGGCCCACCGAGGCGGATGCGCGCGAGATTTCCTCCATCGCGATCATGTGGGCCAGGTAGCCCATGTTGGCGCCGCC
>CAZUKC010000044.1:0-10474 GCA_964620375.1 uncultured Ramlibacter sp.
ACCTGATCTACGAAGGCGGCATCGCCAACATGAACTACTCGATCTCCAACAACGCGGAGTTCGGTGAGTACGTGACGGGCCCCGAGGTGATCAACGAGCAGTCGCGCGCGGCGATGCGCAATGCCTTGAAGCGCGTGCAAAACGGCGACTACGCCAAGATGTTCATTCTGGAAGGCCGCACCGGCTACCCCAGCATGACGGCGCGTCGTCGCAACATGGCCGAACACAGCATCGAGGTGGTGGGCGCGCAGCTGCGGGCCATGATGCCCTGGATCGCCAAGAACAAACTGGTCGACCAGACGCGCAACTGAACGCGAACGATGGCAGACAGCAGGCCACCGCGGGTGGCGCTGGTCACCGGTGCGGCGCGTGGTATCGGACTGGCCTCGGCACGCTGGTTCCTGGACCGCGGCTGGCGCGTGGCCATCGCGGACAAAGACGGCGCAGCCCTGGCGGCCTCGCGGGTCGACTTGGAAGGCGCTTCACCCGGGCGCGTGATGGCGCCCCTGTGTGACGTCTCCGATCCCGCGCAGGTGCAGGCGGTCGTCGATCAGATCGACCGCGCCTGGGGCCGCATCGACGCCCTCGTGAACAACGCCGGCACGGCCATCTTCAAGCAACTGGTGTCCACGACTTTCGAGGAGTGGCGCCATGTCATGGCCACCAACCTAGATGGCCCCTTCTTGTGCAGCCAGGCCTGCGTGCCGGTCATGCGCCGGATCGGTGGTGGCAGCATCGTCAATATCGCCTCCATCTCCGGCTTGCGCGCCAGCACCATGCGCGTAGCCTACGGCACCAGCAAGGCGGCCCTGATCCACTTGACCAAACAGCAGGCCACGGAGTTGGCGATGTTCGGCATCCGCTGCAACGCGATCGCCCCGGGTCCGGTGGAGACCGCGATGGCCCGGCAGGTGCACACGCCCGCCATCCGGGCGGACTACCGCGACACCATCCCGCTGGCGCGCTACGGCACCGAGGAAGAGATCGCTGCTGGCATCGGCTTCCTCTGCTCGCCTGAGGCGAGCTACATCACTGGCCAGGTGCTGGCGGTCGACGGCGGCTTCGATGCTGCGGGGGTGGGTCTGCCCACGCTGCGCCGAGACCTCACGGACAGCTGACCCCGAACCCGCGGGAACCCTGTCCCCGGCTCAGGCGGATACCCGCTGCGCCGCCCGCTCCATGATCTCGCGGCTCATCGCGCGCAGGCGCTCGCCTAGCGCGGCGCGGCGCGTGGGGTGCAGCCGTGATTCGCTGGCCACGACCACGATGGCGGCCACCGGCCGGCCGTCGGCCTGCAGCAGCGGCACGCCCAGCGCCCAATAGCCTGGCACCACGATGCCCGGGATGACGGCGTACCCCCGCTCGCGCGTCGGTTCCACCAGGCTACGAATGACACCCACGGGCGAATTCGGAAACTGCGCGTCGATGAGGTATCCGTTCGCGCGTAGCGCCAAGTCCACTTCGTCGTCGGGCAGGGCGGCCAGCACCGCCAGTCCGCCCGCGCCTACTCCGAGCGGGTGTCGGTCGCCCAGTTGCAGGGCGTCGGGTGGGATGGGGCGATTGCCGGTTTCGCGTGACAGGCAGATCACCTCGAAGCCCTGGGCCACCGAAAAGAAGATCCAGTCGCCCGTTTCCAGCGCCAGCGCGCGCAGCGAGGGGGAGGCCACGCGCTGCAGCCCGAAGTGCGGTTCGGCGGCCAGACCGACCGCGAAGGTCTCCGGCCCCAGGCGGTAGCACCGGGTGAGGGGGTCGTGCACCACGAACTGCTCGTCGACCAGGGTCTGCGTCAGACGCACGGCGGTGGCCTTGGTCAGGCCCAGGCGCCGGCCGATCTCGCTGATACGAAGCCCGCCAGGCTGTTGGCGGGCCAGAAGCTTGAGGATGCCCAGACCGCGTCTTAGGGTCCGCGCGCTGGGAGCATCGATGGCTGGAGCGGGCGAGGGCATTTCAGTAAAAACCCGAATCAATTGGTCCACATATTGGACCATTTACTGAGCAGATGGGTGGCATCCCTAAGGGAGCCGCAGGTGGCCGCTGGGACAATCGCGCCCGAAAACCTCTATTCAGTCGAATTGCTTGCGTTGCCTCCCATGAACCCTTCCCCTGAACACGCTGGTCGTACCGCCATGGTGACCGGCGGCGCCAGCGGCATTGGCCTGCAGATCGCGCAGGACCTGGCCGCGCGGGGAGCCGCGATCTGCGTAGTGGACCGCAACGCGCAGGCCGCCGACGTCGCCGTCAAGACCCTGCAGGCCTCGGGCGCACGTGCTCAGGCCTTCGTGGTTGATCTCTCCGACGCCGAGGCCACGCGCCAGATGCTGGCGCAGGCGCTCCAACAGGTCGGCACGGTCGACATCCTCGTGAACAACGCGGGCATCGTGGCCACGTTGCCCGCGGCCGACGTCACCCTGTCGCTGTGGAACACGACCCTGGCGGTGAACGTCACCGCCCCCATGGTCCTGACGCAAGGCGTGCTGCCTAGCATGAAAGCCAAGGGCTGGGGCCGTGTGGTCAACGTGTCGTCGATCAGCGGCGTACGCGCCGGTACCGGACGCTTGGCCTATGGCACGTCCAAGGCGGCCCTGATCGCCATGACGGGCCAGTTCGCCATCGAATCCGCCGAATGGGGCGTGACGGTCAATGCCATCGCCCCAGGTTTCGTCGACACGCCCATGCTGCGCAGCCTCAATGGCAGCTCGCAGCTAACCACCTTTACTGACGTGATCCCCATGGGCCGCCTGTGTTCCTCCGAGGAGGTTTCCAACGCGGTCATGTTCTTCGCGTCTGCACGGTCCGCCTTCATCACGGGGCAGACCCTCGGTATCGACGGCGGCTACCTGGCCAGCGGTTTGTTCAACCGCAAGCTGTTTGACATTCCCGCCGCCACGCCGACCGCAGCCTGAAGGCGTGACACACCGATTTTTCCCGCCCTCTGTAAGACCACCAGGAGACTGACGATGACCCTTTCCCGCCGCACCCTGATCAAGGCCACCGGCCTGACCGCCGCCTCCGTGGCTGCGCCGCTGAAGCTGGCGTATGGCCAGACCGCCGAGTTCACCTTCAAATACGCGAACAACCAGCCGCCCGTACACCCGATGAACGTGCGCGCCAAGGAAGCCGTCGAGGCGATCCGCAAGGAAACCAACGGGCGCCTGGACATCCAACTGTTCCCGAGCAACCAGCTTGGCTCTGACACCGATACCCTGAGCCAGTTGCGCTCGGGCGGCGTGGAGATGTTCAACCTCTCCGGCCTGATCTTGGCTACCCTGGTGCCGCCGGCGGCCCTGAACGGCCTGGGCTTTGCGTTCCCCAACTACGACACCGTATGGCGCGCTATGGACGGTGACGTGGGCAAGTACATCCGCGAGCAGATTGGCAAAGCCGGCCTGGTGGCCATGGACAAGATCTGGGACAACGGCTTCCGCCAGATCACCACCTCCACCAAGCCGATCAACACTCCCGAGGACCTGCGCGGCTTCAAGATCCGTGTGCCCGTGTCCCCGATGTGGACCTCGATGTTCAAGGCCTTCGACTCGGCTCCCGCCTCGATCAATGCCTCCGAGATGTACACCGCGCTGCAGACCAAGGTGGTAGACGGTCAGGAGAACCCGTTCGCGGTCATCAACAACTTCAAGCTGTACGAGGTGCAGAAGTTCTGCTCCATCACCAACCACATGTGGGATGGTTTCTGGACCTTGATCAACCGCCGCGCCTGGGATCGCCTGCCCGCCAACGTGCGCGACATCGCGGCCAAGCACCTGAACGCCGCCGCGATGGCCGAGCGTGTTGACGTGGCCGCTCTGAACGGCGGCTTGCAGAAGGACCTGACCGCTCGCGGCATGGTGTTCAACACCCCGAATACCGCGCCCTTCCGCGAGAAGCTGCGTACCGCCGGGTTCTTCACCGAGTGGAAAGGCAAGTTCGGCGACGAGGCCTGGGCCGTGATGGAGCGCTACACCGGCAAGCTCGGCTAAAGCGTTTCCTGAGGGAGTAGATCCATGAAGCAGTCCCCGGCCGGCGCGCCGTCGGTCGCGGACGGCCCCTTCCCGGGCGAGGTCCTGGAGGGGGCCGCGCCGCCCGCCCCGCGCAGCAGCCCGCCCTGGATGTGGCCGCTGGAGGTCGTCTCGGCGATCTTGGTCCTCAATGTGACGGTCCTGCTGCTCGTGGGCGTGATCTCACGTTACGTCTTCGGCAAGCCCCTGGTGTGGTCGGACGAGGTGGTCTCGATCTCCTTCGTTTGGCTCACCATGCTGGGGGCCGCCATCGCTCTGCACCGCAACGAGCACCTGCGCCTGAACCTGTTCGTGGACATGCTGCCTTCCCGGGCGCGCGAGTTCGTCCACGCGCTGGCCCTGGTCGCGATCGCGGCCCTTCTGGTGGCGCTGATCAAGCCAGCCTACGAGTACATGCAGGACGAGTGGTTCATCCGTACGCCCGCCCTGAACATGCCCAACGCCTTCCGAGTGGCCTCGATCGGCTTTGGCTTCCTGGCCATGCTGGGGATGATCGTCTACTACGCCACGCGTACCGTGCGCAAGGCCGATCTGGCCCTGTCGCTGCTGATCGTCGCCGCGATCGCGGGGATCTGTTGGCTGCTCTCGCCGCAACTTCTCAGGCTCGGTACACCCAATATCGGAATCTTCCTGATCGGGTTCGTCGTCCTCGCGCTGGCCGCGGGGGTGCCCATTGCGTTTTGCTTCGGGATCGGCGCGGTCTGCTACTTGGCGTTTTCGACCCAGGTGCCGCTGACGGTCGTTATCGGCCGCATGGACGAAGGCATGTCCAGTCTGGTGCTGGTGTCGGTTCCCATCTTCGTGCTGCTAGGTTGCGTGCTCGATGCCACTGGGATGGGCAAAGCGATCGTGGACTTCCTAGCCTCCCTGCTCGGTCACATCAAGGCGGGCATGTCCTACGTGCTCCTTGGGTCGCTGTTCATTGTCTCGGGTATCTCGGGCTCCAAGGTCTCGGACATGGCGACCGTTGCACCGGCCCTATTCCCCGAGATGAAGCGCCGCGGGCATAAACCGCGCGAAATGGTGGCCCTGCTGGCCACCGGCGCTGCGATGGCCGATACCGTGCCGCCCAGCATCGTGCTGATCGTGCTGGGCGCGGTGGCCAGCGTGTCCATCGCCGGTCTGTTCCAGGCCGGCTTTGTGATCGCCATGGTCTTGTTGGCGGCCCTGGTGGTGCTGGCCCGGTGGAAGGCGCGCCACGAAGACATGAGTGGCGCGCGCCGCGCGCCCTTGCGGGATGTCGGCCGTTACATCCTGGTGGCCGCTCCGGCCCTCGTGTTGCCGTTCCTGATTCGCAGTGCGGTGGGGGAGGGCGTGGCCACTGCCACCGAGGTGTCCACCGTGGCCGTGATCTATGCGCTGTTCGTGGGCCAGGTGCTGTATGGGGGCATCGGCCTGCGCAAGTTCTACGGCATGCTGGTCGAGACCGCAGCGCTCTCCGGGGCGGTGCTGCTGGTACTGGGCGCCGCGTCGGCCATGGCCTGGTCCATCACCCAGAGCGGAGTGGTGCAGCAGCTGTCGCAGTTCATGACCACGCTGCCGGGCGGCTGGATGGGGTTCATGGCCCTGACCATCGTGGTGTTCCTGGTTCTGGGCTGCCTGCTGGAGGGTCTGCCGGCGGTGCTGCTGCTGGCGCCCATCATGTTCCCGATCGCCCGAAAGCTGGGTATTCACGATATTCATTACTCAATGGTGATCGTCTGCGCCATGAACATCGGCCTGATGATGCCGCCCATCGGCGTGGGCTTCTACATCGCCTGCCGCATCGGCGGCACCAAACCCGACGAGGTGATCGGTGCGATCTGGCCCTACCTGGTGGCCCTCTTGATCGGCGTGATCATCATTGCCGCCGTGCCCTGGATTTCCACCGTCGCCCTCTAACCCCCGGACATGATCCCTCTCTATCGAACCATGGCGCGCATCCGTGCCTTCGAACTCGCGGCCGAAGTGGCCAGCCAGGGTGGGGTGCAGGTGCTGGGTGCCACGCTCAGTGACAGCGCCAAGGTACGCGGCCCCTTACACCTGTCCATCGGCCAAGAGGCGGTAGCAGCGGGCGTGTGCGCGCACCTGGTGCGCGAGGACTACCTGACCAGCACGCACCGGGGTCACGGGCACACCCTGGCCAAGGGAGGCGACATGCGCCGCATGATGGCGGAGCTTTTTGGCCGCGCCGACGGTAACAACGGCGGTAAGGGCGGCTCCATGCACATCGCCGATTTTTCAGTGGGCATGCTCGGCGCCAACGGCGTCGTCACGGCGGGCCTGCCCATTGCCTGCGGCGCGGCGCACGCGCTGAAGCTGCAAGGGCGGCCCCACCTGGTGGCCTGCTTCTTCGGCGACGGTGCGATCAACCGGGGCCCCTTCCTGGAGGCCATGAACTGGGCCTCGGTGTTCCAGCTCCCGGTACTGTTCATCTGCGAGGACAACCGGTTTTCCGCCACGACCCGCACCGGCAAGCTCACGGCCGGTCCCGGCGTGCTGGCGCGCGCCGAATCGCTGGGCGTGACCGGCGAGTCGGTCGATGGCAACGATGTCCTGGCTGTCCATGAGGCGGCAGGCCGCCTGGTGGCGGCCGTGCGTGCCGGCCAGGGTCCGCGCCTGCTGCATGCGCGCACCTGGCGGGTGCGTGGGCACGTGTCGGTCGACACCCAGGGCTATCGGGATCCCGCAGACCTGCGTGCGGCGCAGGAGGCCGACCCGCTGCGCCGTGCGCGCGAGCAGCTCCTGGCACAAGGTGTCCCCGCATCGCAGCTCGATGCCATCGACGCCGAGGTCCAGGCCGAGACCGAAGCCGCGGTGGCTTTCGCCAATGCCTCGCCAGCGCCGGACGCAGCGCAGGCCTACACCGATATCCAGACTGCGGGGGCCGGCACATGGCATTGACCCACATGACCTACGCCCAGGCCGCTGTACGGGCCCTGGGCGACGCTATGGCGCGCGACTCGAAGGTGGTGGCCCTGGGCGAGGACATCGGTCGTGGCGGCATCTTCGGACAGTACAAGGGCCTGCAGCAGCAATTCGGCGAGCAGCGCGTGATCGACACGCCCATTTCCGAAGCCACCATCGTGGGCGCCGGCGTGGGCATGGCCCTGGTAGGCCTGCGCCCGGTGGTGGAGATGCGGGTGGTGGACTTTGCCTTGTGCGCGATGGACGAGATCGTCAACCAGGCCGCCAAGAACCGCTACATGTTCGGTGGCCAGGGGCGTGTGCCGCTGGTGATGCGACTGCCGATCGGCATGTGGCAGAACTCGGCGGCCCAGCACTCGCAAAGCCTGGAGGCCTGGTTTGCCCACCTGCCCGGGGTGGTGGTACTGTGCCCCTCGACCCCTCAGGACAACTATTCGATGCTGACCTGGGCCCTGCGAGCTGAGGACCCGGTGGTCTACATGGAGAACAAGGAGCTGTGGACCCTCGAGGGACCAGTGGATGACGCTGCTGCGGGTTATGCCCCGGGGTGCGCGCGCGTCGAACACCGTGGCAGCGACCTCACGATCGTGAGCTGGTCGGCAGCGGCCCATACCGCCCGCCTAGCCGTCGACCAGCTTGCCACCCAGGGCATCCGCGCCAGCCTGATCGACTTGGGATCCCTCTGGCCCTGGGACCGCGAGACGGTGCTGCAGGACTGCGCGCGTACCGGCCGCCTGCTGGTGGTGCATGACGCGGTGCAGGCGGGCGGCTTCGGTGCCGAGGTGGCCGCCGCGGCGGCCCAGGCCACCGGTTGCAAGGTCGCCAGACTGGGTGCTCCGCGTATCCCGGTGGGGTACGCCACTTCTCTGGAGACCGTTGCCCGCATTCAGCCGTCTGCCGTGGCACAAGCGGCCCACGCCCTCATGACGGACGCCACACAAGCGGCGGTCCTCTGATATCCGTCTGGAAGGCCGCACCGGCTACCCGGGGCGGCGGCGGGCTGGACGCCTTGGTTACACTGCCCGGATGCACGACGGACCCGACACCCGACCTCCCGTAGACCCGGACGGCGGGACGCCGCCCAAGCGCCGCAAGGGCATCTACGTCCTGCCGAACCTGTTCACCCTCGCGGCGCTGTTCGGCGGCTTCTACGCCGTCGTGATGGCAATGAACGGCCGCTTTGACCTGGCCGCCCTGGGCGTGTTCAGTGCGATGGTCCTGGACAGCCTGGACGGGCGGGTGGCGCGCATGACCAATACCCAGAGCGCTTTTGGCGAGCAGATGGATTCGCTGTCCGATATGGTGTCCTTCGGCGCCGCGCCGGCCCTGATCGCCTACGAGTGGTCGCTCAGGGGTCTGGGACGTTGGGGCTGGATCGCCGCCTTCGTGTATTGCGCCTGTGCCGCCTTGCGTCTGGCGCGCTTCAACGTCAACACCGCGGTGGTGGACAAGCGCTATTTCCAGGGCCTGCCTTCGCCGGCCGCCGCCGCCCTGGTGACGGGCTTCATTTGGCTGATGAACGATTACGGCGTCGAGGGCGCTGCGGTGCGCTGGTTGATGTTCGCCTTTGCGCTGTACGCCGGCCTGACCATGGTGACCAACGTGCCGTTCTACAGCTTCAAGGACGTGTCCATGAAGAAGTCGGTGCCTTTCGCGGTGATCGTGCTGTTGGCCCTGGTGATCGCGGTGATCAACATCGACCCGCCGGCGGTGCTGTTCGGCCTGTTCGTGCTGTACGGGGTCTCGGGCTACGTGCTGTATGCCTGGCGCCGATTCAAGGGCGAGCCCACCAGCATGATCAGCACTTCGACCGACGAACCCGACGAAGCCGGCTTGCACAAGTGAGCCCGGCCTGTGTTACATTTGCGCCCATGAACCGTATTGCGCTGGCCCTACTTCTATCCTCCCACGGGCGGAGAAGGTAGCGTTCGCGTCAACCCCCTCACGGCCCGTGTGCATCCGCAGCGGGCCGTTTTGCTTTGTGGGCGCCCGGGTCCTGAATTCTTTGAGAGCTTGAGGAGTTATCCATGGCAGACAAACTGATCATCTTCGACACAACCTTGCGCGATGGCGAGCAATCCCCCGGCGCGTCCATGACCCGCGACGAGAAGCTGCGGATCGCCCGCCAGCTCGAACGCCTGAAGGTGGACGTGATCGAAGCGGGCTTTGCCGCCAGTTCCAATGGCGACTTCGAGGCGGTGCAGGCGATTGCCAACGCGATCAAGGACTCCACCGTGTGCTCGCTGTCGCGGGCCAACGATCGCGACATCGCGCGTGCGGCCGAGGCGATCAAGGGCGCCGCCCGCGGTCGTATCCACACCTTCATCGCCACCTCGCCCCTGCACATGGAGAAGAAGCTGCGCATGACGCCCGAGCAGGTGCTCGAGCAGGCCAAGCAGTCGGTGCGCTTTGCCCGCAACCTGTGTGGCGACATCGAGTTCTCGCCCGAGGACGGCTACCGCAGCGAGATGGACTTCCTGTGCCGCGTACTCGAGGCCGTGATCGCCGAGGGCGCCACCACCATCAACGTGCCCGACACCGTGGGCTACGCGGTACCCGAGCTCTATGGCACCTTCCTCAAGACCCTGCGTGAGCGCATTCCCAACTCAGACAAAGCGATCTGGTCGGTGCACTGTCACAACGACCTGGGCATGGCGGTGGCCAACTCGCTGGCCGGTGTGAAGATCGGCGGCGCCCGCCAGGTGGAGTGCACCATCAACGGTCTGGGCGAGCGCGCCGGCAACTGTTCGCTCGAAGAGATCGTGATGGCGGTCAAGACCCGCAAGGACTACTTCGGTCTGGAACTGGGCATCGACACCCAACACATCGTGGCTGCCAGCCGCATGGTGAGCCAGACGACCGGCTTCGTGGTGCAGCCGAACAAGGCCGTGGTCGGGGCCAACGCCTTCGCCCACGCGTCGGGCATCCACCAGGATGGCGTGCTCAAGGCCCGCGACACCTACGAGATCATGCGCGCAGAAGACGTCGGCTGGACGGCCAACAAGATCGTGCTGGGCAAGCTCTCCGGCCGTAACGCCTTCAAGCAGCGCCTGCAGGACCTGGGCGTGAGCATGGAGAGCGAGGCCGAGATCAACGCCGCCTTCGCCCGCTTCAAGGAGCTGGCCGACCGCAAGAGCGAAATCTTCGACGAGGACATCCTGGCCCTGGTGAGCAACGATGGCGTGCCGGGCGACGAGGAGTCCTACGGCTTTGTCTCCCTGGCGCAACACAGCGAGACTGGCGAGCGGCCGCATGCGCGGGTGGTCTTCACCGTGAACGGCCGGGAGGTGCGGGGCGAATCCGATGGCAACGGCCCGGTGGACGCGTCCCTCAAGGCCATCGAAAACCACGTCCAGAGCGGGGCGGAAATGGTGCTGTACTCGGTCAACGCCATCAGCGGCTCCACCGAGAGCCAAGGCGAGGTGACGGTGCGGCTTCAGAACGCCGGACGGGTGGTCAACGGGGTGGGGGCAGACCCCGACATCGTGGTGGCGTCCGCCAAGGTGCCGCGCATGCTGCACGAGCAGGGACTGGACGGCCTGATCTGCGACAAG
>CAZUKC010000045.1:0-2293 GCA_964620375.1 uncultured Ramlibacter sp.
CGACATCAAGGTGACCACCACCTCGACCACCGACTGGACCCGCGCCGGCATCCGCCCGGGCGATTACAGCCGCAACACCTCGGTCTACACCTCGGGCGTGCGCCCGGTGGCTGAAAACGCGGCGGGTATCGAAACGCTGGGCGACGGTGACCTCAAGATCAACGGCGTGGCCATCCGGGGCGCCCTGGCCGCCGACGATGCGGTCAGTTCTACCGTGGCCGCGAGCAGCTCGCGCACCGGCAGCGCGATCGCGATCGCGGCAGCGATCAACGCCAGCAGCGCCCAGACAGGCGTGAACGCCAGCGTCACGCCCGCCAGCACGGTTGCGACCGCCGCCCCCGACACGACCTCGGGCGGCAACACCAACATCTACATCAACGGCGTCGCCGTCGCCGTCAGCCTGACGGCCGGCGAGTCTGCGACGACGCGCCTGGACAACATCATCGCGGCGATCAACACGCAGCGGGGCCAGCACGGCGTGCTGGCAGAAGCTACGAGCAATGGACGACTGAGTTTGTCGACGCCGGATGGCCGCAACCTCTCTGTTTGGTTTGACGTGGCTACCGGCGCAAGCGATGCAGTGAAGGCGGCGGCAGCAGCCAAGCTGGGTCTGGCGGGTACCGCCGCAACCGCCATTGCCTCCGCCACCGCCGCCTCCACCGGTGCCAAGACCGTGTACGGCTCGATCCTCCTGCAGTCTGACAAGGTTTTCACCCTCTCCCCGGGCGATAACGGCTTCAAGACGGAAGGTGATTTCGCCACCCTGGGCTTCCAGCAAGGCACCTATGGCGGCCTGGTGGACGAGTCCACCAGCAAGATGTCGCCCCCGCGCACCGGCCGCCTGTCCTTCCACGTGGGCGCCAGCGCCACCCAGACCATCCACATTGACTTTGCCGATTACGGCAGCAAGGGCCCTATCACCGGCGGCGTCACCGGCGACGTGGACCTGTCCAACACCGCCCAGCGCGTGAACCGCATCGACACCGTGGCCGGCGCCCAGGCGGTACTGGCCAAGCTGGACGTCGCCCTGGACAAGGTCAACGGCAACCGCGCGGTCATGGGTGCGGTGATGAACCGCCTCGACTACATCATGGACAACCTGTCCAACGTGGCGATGAACACCACCGCCTCGCGCAGCCAGATCGAGGACGCCGACTACGCCAAGGCCAGCACCGACCTGGCCCGCACGCAGATCATGCAGCAGGCCGCCACCGCGGTTCTGGCGCAGGCGAACATGGACCAGCAGACCGTCCTGAAGCTGCTGCAGTAATTCCAAAGAACTCACTTGCGTTGATACAAGGGTCTGGAACGGATAATCTGACCATGCGTCCTCAAGTTTTCCGACCGGGGGCCGATTCCTCAGACACGCCGAGCCTGACCCTGTGTGTCGGGCCGCAGAAAGAGCCCGTATGACCAACCCGATCACGCAATGGAACCGCATGGCCTCCGCCAACTCGGTGGAACGCCAGGCCGCAGACCGCGCCGAAAAGGCGGATAAGGCCGAAAAGGCCGCCGACCCGTCGGGCGCCGCTGCTGCGCGCGCCGCGGCCCCCGTGGCGGACGACCAACTCGAGCTGAGCCCCGCGGCACGTCTGGCCGCCGCCGAGCCCGAGATCGATCGCGCCAAGATCGGGGCGATCAAGCGGCAGATCGAGGAAGGCAAGTACCCGCTGGACCCGCGCCGCATCGCCGAGAACTTCATGGCCCTGGAGCAGATGATCCGCGAGTGATCTCTGCCCGACGCCTGCGCCCGCCCCCTGCCCCACACCGTGCAGCCCGCTGAGACCGCCATCGCACCTGCAACGCCTGACCTCCAGGCGGCCCAGACCCACGTGCAGCGGCTGGACGCCTTGCTGCAGGAGGAATTCGAGGCGCTGCGTACCCAGTCCTTCGACCGCATCGAAACCCTGCAGGCCGACAAGGTCGCCCTGCTCGAATCCCTGCAGACCACCGCCCGCCAGGTGGGCGACCTGCCCGAGCCCCCCGCCGAGTGGAGCGAGGTGCTGGAGATCCTGGCGCAGTGCCGCGCCAGCCACCGACGCAACGAACTCCTCATCACCCGCCAGATTGAGGTGGTGGGCGCCACCCTGCGCTCGCTGCAACTGACCGAACCCGCCGATTCGGTGGACCTGTACGACCGCATGGGCCAGGTCGCGCGCCGCGGCGGACGCCGCGCCTATAGCGAAGCCTGAGCTGCGAAGCCTGAGCCCCAGGCTTCAGCGTTTCTTCTCGTCTCCCGGCTGCATGCCCCGCAGCCAATACACCCACGACAGCACCACGGCCACCGCGGTAT
>CAZUKC010000045.1:2393-10463 GCA_964620375.1 uncultured Ramlibacter sp.
GGCTGCATGCCCCGCAGCCAATACACCCACGACAGCACCACGGCCACCGCGGTATAGACCTCGGGCGGGATCTCCTGGTCGATGTCCACCTTGGACAGCATCGCCAGCAGCGCGGGATCCTGTGCCACGTGCACGCCCTGGCGCTGCGCCTCCTGCACGATGCGCTCGGCCACCTCGCCGTGCCCGCGTGCGGTGACCACCGGCGCGGGCCGCTCGCCGTAGGCCAGGGCCACCGCTTCGCGCACGCCACGGGTCGATGCAGAGGGCTTCATGCGCTCACATCCACCAGACGCCCCGGATCTCCGGTGGCGGGCCCTGCCGGCTCGATCCCCGGCGGCGGCTCGCCATGAATCACCTGCAGGCTCACCATGCGCAGCCCCGCATCGTTCAGCCAGGCCACCAGACTGGGCGTGGCCGCCCGGGCCTGGGCGGCAAGCTCGGGCCGCTGCGCCCACATCACCAATTCCACCCGCGTGCCCTGGCTGATGCGCGTGCGCAGCCAGACCTCGCCCATCTCGCTGCTGCGCGTGTGCAGGTCCACCACCCAGGGGGCGGGTCCGCCCTGCCCGCCCGCTTCGCCCTCGCGGCCCTCGCGGGCACGCGACCAGCGC
The DNA here is from genome assembly GCA_964620375.1 of uncultured Ramlibacter sp. Taxonomy (GTDB): domain Bacteria; phylum Pseudomonadota; class Gammaproteobacteria; order Burkholderiales; family Burkholderiaceae_C; genus Ramlibacter. The sequence continues at coordinate 3,005 of CAZUKC010000045.1, forward strand.
ACGTGAACCGGCTCCGCATCGGCAAAGGGCAGCAGCATGGCCAGTGCCAGCTCGCGGCCCACCGAGGGCTCGAGCGCCGACTGCAGCTGGCGCGATTCGATGTCGTCCAGCGCGTCCTGCAGCAGCCCGCGTGTCGCGGCGGGTGCCTGGGTCCAATCGGCCAGCAGCGTGCGCAGCAGCGACTTGGTGTCAGGGCCCGCAGCGGCCGCCGGCTCGCCACGGGCCAGGGCCGCCTCCTGGGTCCAGCCGCCCTGGCGCAAGGCACGCCGCAAGGCCTCGGGCGTGATCTGGCTGGTGTGCGGCCAAGGCCGCAGCAGCTGCGCGATCTGCGCGCTCACCTCGGGCTGCGGCGCGGCCTGGAACAGGGCCGCCAGCGCGCCCGGCTGCATCAGGGCAGCCAGGCCGCTCAGGGCTGGCGGACGCAGGGCCAGCTGCTCGAGCCGGCTGGCGGTCGTGGGGGTGAAAGGCGTGGCAGGGGCCGCATCCGCTGTCTGCGCGGTATCGCCCAGGGGTACCAGGGTCGCGCGGCCCTGGGCATCCAGGCGCACCATCCAGGCCGGGCGTTCGCCCGCGACGAGGCGCAGCTGCGGTGGTACGGGAATCAGCACACCCTGCAGCAGCAGCTGCAGCTGGCCGTCGCGCGTTTCCACCAGCGGGCGCACCACCTGGCCGTCGCGCAGGCCCAGGGCCGCGACCGCCGGGGCCTCGAAGATCGGCAGGCGCCCTTCCAGGTAGATCGGCGCGACCCGGCTGGACAGGGGCGTGAGGTCGGCGCCGCCGATCATGAGCGCGCAGCGCCGAGCGCGGAATCAGGGAAAGCGGACCCAGTGCCGCTTGTCTGCGGCGGCCTGAGCTGCTGCTTGCGCAGCCTGGGCCTGGACCTGCGCCGGGGTGGGCTGCTGCGGTCCGAGTACGCGCTGCAGGTGGCTGCGCAGGTCCTCCAGGTGGGGCACCTGCAGGGGCGCGCCCGCGATCAGGCGAGTGGTGCCAGGCTGCACGGCACTGGCATTGAGCTCCAGGAACACGCCGCGCAGGAAGCTTTCCTTGAACGGCATGTCGCCCATGGTGCGGCGGATGGCGGCGTCCAGGGTCTCGCCGCGCAGGGCGGTGGTGCGTTGGCGCGGCGGGCCCTCGGCCTGAGTACGCGCGGGCAACGACCCGAGCAGGGTCTCCAGCGCCTGGCGGGTGGGCACAGCGCCGGCACTGGCACTGGCACCGGCAGACCGTCCGGACAGGGTGGCGGGTGCGCTCGCACCCGCCTGCGGGGCGGCGGCCGGCGGGGTCGGCGGGTCGGCGGCCAGGGACATGGCGGACAGCCCCGCGAGCGCGGTGGCGATCAGGCCCCGGGACAGCAGGAGGGAAATGCGGTTCATGGCGTGAGTCTCCTTGTGGCGGCGGCGGGCTACAGGGGTAACGCCACCCAGTCACCCGCTTGGGCGGGGCGCGGACCGGCCAGCCAGCGCAGCGGGGTGCCGTGGGCGCCGGTGGCCTCGACCTGCACCAGGGCCAAGGCGCGTGCGGCGCCCGGCTCCAGCAGTCGGCTCGGCAGGTGCTGGCGCTCGACCAGCAGCAGCCGGTCGCCCGGTTGCAGGCCGTGGGCCATGCCTTCGCGCAAGTGCAATCGGTCGCCATTGGCGGCCACCGAGTACCACAGAGGGTCGCAAGCACTCTGACGCTCCAGGGCGCTCAGGGCGCCGGCCATCGCGACATCCAGAGCGGCCGCGTCCATCGCGGTCAGGGGCACGCGCACGCGCCGCGCCTGGGCCGGCTGCTGCAGGGGCATCAGTTCCACACGCGCCTCCAGCGCGCCGGGTCGTCCGTCCAGTTCGATGCGGGCCAGCCACTCGGTGCGGTCGACGTCGCGACCGACGAGCGCCTGCTGGTAGGCGGTGGCGGGCTGGAAGGGCCGGCGCTGGGCCACCCAGCGCCGCGACTCGCGCGCGGCGTCCAGGAAGGACTGCACCAGGTCTCGGGTCAGGGCGCGCGCGCCCGGCATCGCCGAGGGGTTGACCGCCTCCACGTGCAGGGCCTGACGCCAACGGCGGGCGTTGGCCAGGCACTGCTGAGGGTCGGCCTGCGCCTTGCGGCCCAGCCCAGAGGGCAGTACCTCAGTGTCGACCTGTACGCGCAAGGCCTCGGCTGCAGCGGTGACCGCCGGGTCTTCGACATAGGCCTGCACGCGCACGCCGCGCACGCGGGTGTCAGAGGTGAACTGGGTGCTTTCGTGCAGGCGGCCCTCGGTGTCGATCCAGCCGAAGGACTGCACGCGCACCGGCGCGGCCAGGGTCTTTTCCACCAGCGCGTCGCGTATCGCCTGCAACTGGCGCTCGGGGTCGGGCGCACCCGACGCCGGGGCGGTCTGCGCATGTGCGGCGCAGGCGGCGGCCAGGCAGCCGGCCAGCAGCCAGCCGCGGCGGATCATTTGCGCCTCGCCGCCAACTGCCCCAGGTACAGGGCGCGCAGGTCGTTGACCACCTGGCGGTCCAGGGACAGCGTGGTTTCGTAGGTATCGTCGCCCACCGGCGTGATGCTCACGAGCACCGCGCCGTACACCACGCCTTCGACGCGGGTGCGGAAGGTGTCGTTCATGACCACCATGTCGGACACGGTGGTGGAGGCATCGAGGTGCTGGCCGTAGACCTGCTCGGTCAGGGCACGGTAGGCATCGAGCTTGGACGCGCGGATCGCCATGAGGCGCTGCTGCGCGGGCAGCTTGTGGTTTTGCACGCTGATCACCGCGTAGCCGGTGGCCACGAGCGTCTCGCGCTTTTCCACCATCGGGGCGATCATGCTGGCGGCGGCCGGCGCCGGCGCAGACGCCGCTGCGGCCGCGGCCGGCGCATTGGCTTCGACCGAAGGCGGCAGGCCCAGGGTCACGCAGCCGGCCAGCAAGGGGCCGAGCAGGGCAGCGGCAAAAAACGGAGTCTTCATGGCGGTGTCCTGGTGGGGCGACAGGCGAGTCAGTTCACGGCCTGGGTGGCGACGCGGCCTGGCATCAGGCCCGGCAGGGTGGACCATGCGTCGCGAATCTCGCCCATCAGGCTGCGCACTTCGTCCACGATCTCGACGTCGTTGTGCGCGTTGGCACGCACCAGGCGGCGGGTGACATAGGCGTACAGCTCGTCCAGGTTCTGCGCGAGTTCGCCCCCGCGCTCGAAATCCAGAGAACCCTGCAGGCCCATGAGGATGCGGGTGCACCGGGCGATGGCCTTGCTTTTCTCGGCGACGTTGCCGTGCTGGATATGCCCGCGCGCCGCGGCCAGGCTTTCCAGCAGGCCGTCAAACAGCATCAGGATCAGTTTCACGCTGTCCGCGGTGGCCACGCCGGTGGCGACCTGAACGGCGCCGTAGCTGTCGAAAGCAAGTTTGTGCAGGCGCATGGTGTCTCTTTCTCCGTGAGTTGCGTTCGCTCCCACGAAGAATCGGACGTTACGGCCGGGACTTTAGGCCCGGGGCCTGATTTAGGCGGGGGACTCGCCGGCGGGCGGCGCGGCCGCGGGCTCGGGCCGCGGCGGCATCAGCAGGCTGGAGGGGGGCTGCAGCATCTCCAGAGCCGTCTGCATGTGCAACTGGGCGCACACCTGATCCAGGTTCTGGCGCAGGGCGGGCAGCTCGGCCGGGTCGTAGCGGGCGTAGCCCTGGCCGCAGCGGTAGATGGCCTCTACTGCCTCAGGCGGTAACCACGACTCGACCTGGGTGCGGGGCGTGCGCACGGTTCGGGTGTTGGAGGGCACGGCGTCAAAGCCCTTGCCTTGATCGGACACGCCCTCACTGAAGATGAAACTTATGTGTTCACCCAGAAGCAGGCGATAGCGCTTGCGCAGGCCGTCCAGGATCAGTTCGTCCATGCCCTCGGGCGGGTCACCCGCCACCGCGTCCCACAAGGCCTTGCCTGAAAGCCCGGCATAGGGGCCGGAGAACTTGGCCCCCTGGGGCTGCTGCTGCAAGTTCTGCAGCATCTGCTTGGTGTCGCGTTCCAGGCCGTTGAAGCGGTCGACCAGGTAGATCACCAGCACCACCAGCACGGCGATGGCCACCGCCATCAGGAGCAGGAGCGTGAGGGTGAACATGTCCGTGGCCAAGGACGGCGGGCCCGGTCTCAGGCCTTGGGTGCAGCCGAGGCGCCCTCGCCCGCTTCACCGTTCGGGTCGCCTTCGCTGTCGCCTTCGCCGTCCTGAGCGGCAGCCTCGGCTTCAGCGGCGAGTTCGTCTCGCAGGAACTGAAGTGCCGTGAAGGGGGCGGTGAGTTTCAGCGCGTCGTAGGCGATGCGGTCGGCCAGACGCTGGGCGGCCTCGATCGCCTGTTCGGCGGTGAGCTCGGTCTTTTGATACAGCATGCCGATGGCAAAGGCCTCGTCGGCGTATTCCTGGGGCAGGTAGACCTGCACCTCACCCGAAGTGGACTTGACCGACTGGAACAAGGGCGCCTGCGGCGGATCGGGCTGGGGCTTGGCCTGTTGGATGGCGACCATGCGGGCCGCTTCGTAGGCCTCCATGGCCTGCGCGCCAGCGACGAAGGTCTTGTCCAGGTGCGCCCGGCACAACATGCTCATACGAAGACGCAGGCTGCGCGCTTCGTGGCCGTCACTGGTCAGTGACACCGCCTTCTCGTAGGCGGCCACGGCACGCGCGCGCTCGTCGTCTTCGGGTTTCTTGAAAATCTTGAACATGTAATCTCTGTCGCCCCGCAGGGTGCGGGGCAGCGCTTATGAGGGCTTGGAACCTTGGACCGCCGGCTGCAGGAGGGCGCGCAGCTTCTTGGCGATTGCGGTGAGCAACTGGCTGATCCGCGACTCTGTCACGCCAAGTATCTCACCGATCTCCTTGAGATTGAGTTCTTCGACGTAGTACAGCGAAATGATTAACTGATCGCGCTCGGGCAGCTCCTGGATGGCGCTGGTGAGCGCCTGCAGCATCTGCGCGCGCTCGACCTGCACCTCAGGCTGGGTCGAGCCCTCGGCGGCAATGTTCAACACCTCCTCGCTCACCTCCTCGATGGAGAAGGTCTCACTGCGCCAGGCCTGTCCCTGCTCGCGGTGGTAGGCGTTGATGTCCTTGCCCATGGACTGCGCAAGCTCGCCCTGCGTGGGCAGGCGACCGAGTTCGGCCACCAGCTTGTGGGCGGCGGCGTTCTCACTCTTGTTGAAAGCGACGGAGGAACGCGTGAGGTCTGACACGCGCCGAACCTCGTCAAGCATCGCTCCGCGCACGCGGCTCAGGGCGAAGTTCTCGAAGGGAATGCCGCGTCGCGGGTCATAGCCGCGGGCGGCCTCGATCAGGCCCAACATGCCCACCTGCACGAGTTCGTCCAGATCCAGCAGCGGTGGAATGCGTCCACGCAGGTGCACCGCCACCCGCTTGACCATGGGCATGTGCGAGAGCACGAGCTGCTCCTGGCGGCCCTTGCTGCTTTCGTACAGTTCGAGTGCGGCGTCCATGGTGAAGGTCTTTGCGGCTTCGGGTGCGCGTGGGCTCAGGTCGCGCCCTGCTGCGCCTGCAGCATGCGACCCATGAAGAACTGCATCTGGCCCCCGGGGTCCTGCAGGGGCGGGAGTTTCTCCAGCGCCTGCGCGAGCCGACGCAGGTCGGCGGCGGCGCGGCTGCTCGGGGCGAAATCCACGACGCTGCGGTACTTGCGCTGGGCCTGCTGCACCGATTCGTCTGCGCTGATGCAGCCCAGGTACTTCACCGTGCAGCCCAGGAACTTGACCGTCACATCGTTGACGAACTGCGACAGCTGCTGGCCGTGCGCTTCGCCCTGGACCGCGTTGGCCACGAGGTAGATCTCCTCCAGGTCCTGGTCTTGGGTCATGACCTTGATCAGGCCGTAGGCGTCGGCAATGGCGGCCGGCTGGTCTTGCAGCACCACGATACGACGCTGGCAGGCCGCCATGAAGGTCAGGACCGAGGGCGAGATGCCCGCGGCCACGTCGACGATCAGGTAGTCCACCGGCTCCTGCAGTTCGTCGAAGGCATGGATGATGGTGGCCACCTGGCTCATGTCCAGGGCGGCCATGTCACGCAGGCCCGAAGCGCCTGGCACCAGCTGCACGCCGGGCGCTGCCTCCACCAGCAGCTCGTTCAACTTTTTCTCGCCCGAGAGCAGGTGGCTGATGTTCAGGGGACTGCGCACGCCCAGAGCCACCTGCGCGTTGGCCATGCCCAGGTCGGCATCGAGCAGCAGCACGCGGTGGCCACGCTGTCCCAGGGTCGCGGCGAGGTTGACGGCGACGGTGGTCTTGCCGACCCCGCCCTTACCGCTGGCAACGCCGATGACCTGAGGAGTGCGCAGGGAAATACTCATGCGAGGCTTTCGGTGGGGGCGTGGACAGCGGGACGTACAGCGGCGACAGCGCCAAGCGTACCCGATGCGGCGCCAAGCCCGTCCAGCGCCAGGTCACTGCGCAGGCGGGCAAAGGCGGCGTCCAGCAGACTGCGGGCCTGGAAGGGGCGGGCCTGCACCTGCACGTCACCGCAAGCGGCCATGCAGGACACCGGCACGCGCTGGTCACACAGGGCCTGCAGCAGCGGCCAGGGGGAATGGCTCTCGTCGACCTTGCCCACCATCAGGCTGCGCCAGGTCTCGCCCTGCGCCAGCAGGCGCTTGACGCTGCCGATCGAGGCGTCAGCGGGCAGCAGCAGGTGGGTCTCGATGCCCAGTTGCGTCGAGCGCAGCATCTCGGCCTGCGCCAGCGGGTCGGCACCGGCGGTGTCGATCAGGATCACGGTGCGGTCACGCAGTTCCTCCACCAGCAGGCGCAGCGTAGCCACGTCGCCGGCGCGCCAGCAGTTCACGCCGGCCTGGGCCGCGAGCACGCGGGTCTGGCTCCAGGCGCCGCTGCGGGCGTCGTTGAACGAGAGGATGGCCACGCGCTGGGGCGACAGGTGCAGGGCGGCCACGCGCGCCAGGCGCGCGACCATCAGGGTCTTGCCGGCGCCCGAAGGGCCGCAGATGGCGTGCAGGCCGCGCCCGATGGTGGCGGTGGGCATGCCCGTCAGCGCCCCTTCCATCACCTCGCGCATGGTGGCCAGTGCGCCGGCAGCGTCTTCAGATTCCTGCAGGCCGTCGGAGAGCAGCGCGCGCAGGCCCGCCGGTACGCCGGCCTCCTGCAGGGCGTCCACGACGGGACGCACGCCGGGCGGCCAGGCACGGCCGTCCTGCCAGGCCTGGACCTGTCGGCCCAGGGCGAACTCCTTGCGCAGCGCCGCGATCTCGCGGCGCACCAGGTCCACCACCTCGCGGCCGCGGTCGTCGACCGCGGGGGCGACAGGCGCAGTCGGTGCCACGGGCGCAGCGGCCACGGGTGCAGCCACCGGGGCCCGCGCAGGCTCGGACACAGGGGTTTTCGGGGCGCGCGCGGATTCGGCGGCGGCTGCAGCGGCAGCAGCCGCCGCCGCACGGGCAGAGGCCAGCTTGCGGGCAGCCAGCACCTCGGCGGCGGTCTGCACCGGTTCTTCTT
>CAZUKC010000046.1:0-10066 GCA_964620375.1 uncultured Ramlibacter sp.
TGCGCCTGGCCGAAGGCCGCGCCGTGGTGCTGGAGATGGACAGCGGCGCCGAGCACCTGTTCAACGCGCGCTTTGCCTGCCCCATCTGCCACTACGCGATCGGCGAGCTCGAGCCGCGCCTGTTCTCGTTCAACTCGCCCGCCGGTGCCTGCACCACCTGCGACGGCCTGGGCCACACTGAATACTTCGATCCGCAGCGCGTGGTGGCCTTTCCCTCGCTCTCGCTGGCCTCGGGCGCGATCAAGGGTTGGGACCGGCGCAACGCCTACTACTTCAACCTGGTCGAATGCCTGGCCCGGCATTACGACTTCGACGTGGACGCGCCCTTCGAGAGCCTGCCCGCCCCGGTGCAGCAGGCCCTGCTGCACGGATCGGGCGACGAGCCGATCAAGTTCTCCTACCTGCTCGAATCCGGCCAGGCCGCGCCCAAGAAGATCCACAAGCGCCACCCCTTCGAGGGCATCCTCACCAACATGGCGCGGCGCTATCGCGAAACCGATTCGCCCACCGTGCGCGAGGAACTGGGCCGCTACCGCAGCCTGCAGCCTTGCCCCGACTGCCAGGGCACACGCCTGCGCACCGAGGCGCGCCACGTGAAGATCGGCCAGGGCGATCAGTCACGCGCCATCTTCGAGATCAGCCGCGCCACGCTGCGCGAGTGCCACGACTACTTCCGCGCGCTGCGGCTGGAAGGCGCCAAGGCCGCCATCGCCGACAAGGTGGTGCGCGAGATCGGCAACCGCCTGAAGTTCCTCAATGACGTGGGCCTGAGCTACCTGAGCCTGGACCGCAGCGCCGAGACGCTCTCGGGCGGCGAGGCGCAGCGCATACGCCTGGCCAGCCAGATCGGTTCGGGCCTGACCGGCGTCATGTACGTCCTGGACGAACCCAGCATCGGCCTGCACCAGCGAGACAACGACCGCCTGGTCGAGACCCTCAAGCACCTGCGGGATATCGGCAACAGCGTTCTGGTCGTGGAGCATGACGAAGACATGATCCGCGCCGCCGACCATGTGATCGACATGGGCCCGGGTGCGGGCATCCACGGCGGGCGCGTCATGGCGCAGGGCACGCCCGCACAGGTGCAGGACGACGACGCCTCGCTCACCGGACAGTACCTCTCGGGCGCGCGACGCATCGCCGTGCCGACGCAACGCACCGCTTGGCTGCCTTTCTCCGGCAGCCAGGCTGGCGGCCCGCCCGGCGAGACCCAGCGTCTGCGCATCATCGGCGCGCGCGGCAACAACCTCCAGGGCGTGGACGTCGACATCCCAGTGGGCCTGTTCACCTGCGTCACCGGCGTGTCCGGCTCGGGCAAATCCACGCTGGTGAACGACACCCTCTATGCGGCGGTGGCCCACGAGCTCTATCGCGCACACGACGAGCCCGCGGCGCACGAGGCGATCGAAGGCGTCGAGCACTTCGACAAGGTGATCAACGTCGACCAGTCCCCCATCGGCCGCACGCCGCGCAGCAACCCGGCCACCTACACCGGCCTGTTCACCCCGATCCGCGAGCTCATGGCCGACACCAACATCGCCAAGGAACGCGGCTACGGACCCGGGCGCTTCTCCTTCAACGTCGCGGGCGGGCGCTGCGAAGCCTGCCAGGGCGATGGCGTGGTGAAGGTGGAGATGCATTTCCTGCCCGACGTCTATGTGGCCTGCGACGTGTGCCGCGGCCAGCGGTACAACCGCGAGACGCTAGAGGTCACCTGGAAAGGCAAGAACATCGCGCAGATCCTGGACATGACGGTGGAAGACGCCTACGCCTTCCTCAAGCCCGTGCCCGCGATCGCGCGCAAGCTGCAGACGCTGATGGACGTGGGCCTGTCCTATATCCAGCTGGGGCAGGCGGCCACCACGCTCTCGGGCGGCGAGGCGCAGCGGGTGAAGCTCGCCCTGGAGCTGTCCAAGCGCGACACCGGGCGCACCCTCTACATCCTGGACGAGCCCACCACCGGCCTGCACTTCGCCGACATCGAGCTGCTGCTGCAGGTGCTGCACCAGCTGCGCGACGCGGGCAACACCATCGTCGTCATCGAGCACAACCTGGACGTGATCAAGACCGCCGACTGGCTGATCGACATGGGGCCCGAGGGAGGATCGGGCGGGGGCTGCGTGGTGGGGGTCGGCACGCCCGAAGACCTCGCGGCCAATCCGCAAAGCCATACGGGACGCTACCTGCAGCGTTACCTGGCGGGCTAACGCCCCGCCGCTTCAGGGCAGGAACGCCGGCGACAACAGTCGCACACCGAACGTGAACCAGCGCTCTGCGCTGCCGGCGCGCAGCCGCGTGCCGATGGTCGTGTCGATCTGCACCCGGTCCGGCACCAGCCAGTACCGCAGGCCACCGTGCACGAAGGGCCGCTGGCCACTCTCGCCATAGGTCTCGGTGATCAACTGCAGGCGTTCGCGCAGCACCAGCTCGGAGCCCAGGCCCCAGGTCCCGAAGCTGCGCCGGGACAGGCGGTCCTCACGCAGGCCGGCGTTCAGGTGCAAGATCAGCGCGTCGTCGCGCAAGGACACGCTCAGCGGCACATTGAGGAAGTGACTGGGCGCATCGCGCGTGCCCGGCTCCAACCCGCGTTCCACCGAGCGGATCAGGCTCAGGGCTACGCCCCAGTCGTTGGTGCGCAGCGGCCGCACGAGAGATTTGAATTGCAGCAACGAATCGGCCAAGCGCTCGTGGCCACCGGGTCGCTCCAGGCTGCCGCCCAGGGTGATCTCCAGATTCTCGATCGGTGTACAGGCTGGCACCGCCCAGGCCTGACCCGTGCCATGCCGCTCCGAGCGCACCCAGCTTTCCACCTGGCAGGCCTTGGCGTCCACGATGCGCGCGTCGTCCGTGACCATGGGGCGGGCACACCAGCCGTTCGCGGCGAACGCCGCGAACGTCAGGGCCAGAAGGGATCGGATCAAGGGCATACCGGCGGGGCGATCGGTGATAGACCTCGTAGGCTGTCTGCCCGATGTGACAGGACGTTGAAGGCTGACGTCCGGCTCACCCCCGCGCCGCCTGCAGCAGGTCGCGAGTCTTCATCGCCTCGCGTCGCGCCGCCTGCTCGAAGTCCTCACCGGACGACGCATACAAGATGGCCCGCGAGGAGTTCACCGCAATCGGGGCATCGGCACGCCAGCCGGCCTTCACCGTGGCCACCGCGTCACCGCCCTGCGCGCCCACGCCGGGAATCAAGAGCGGCACCCGCGGCGCCACCTGGCGCACGCGTTCGATCTCGGCCGGATAGGTCGCGCCCACCACCAGCCCCAGTTGGCCGTTGAGGTTCCAGGGTCCCTGCGCCAGACGTGCCACATGCTCATAGAGCAGCGGTTCGCCGGGCACCGACGACAGGCGCTGGTTCTGCAGGTCGTCACCGCCCGGGTTGGACGTGCGGCACAGGAGAAAGGCGCCCTTGCCCTCGTACTTGAGATAGGGCTGCACCGAATCGAAACCCATGAAGGGCGAGAGCGTGACCGCGTCGGCGCCATAGCGCTCGAAGGCCTCGCGCGCGTATTGCTCCGCGGTCGAACCGATGTCGCCGCGCTTGGCGTCCAGGATCACCGGCACGTGCGGGATGTTGCGACGCAGGTGCTCCATCAATTGTTCAAGCTGCCCCTCGGCGCGGTGCGCCGCGAAGTAGGCGATCTGCGGCTTGAAGGCGATGGCCAGGTCGGCGGTGGCGTCTGCGATGCGCGCGCAGAAGTCGTAGATGCGGCTGGCATCGCCCTTGAGCGAGGCCGGAAAACGCGAGGGCTCCGGGTCCAGGCCCACGCACAGCATCGAGCCGTTGCGCCGCTGGGCGTCTTGCAGCATCTCGAGGAACGTCATCCCCGGATTGTAAGGAGCCCCCACCTGCCGCACGGGTCCCGCGCGCCCCGGCGGGCGCGCGCCACATCACGCCGCCAGGGGTTGCGGCGTCGAGGCGTTCTTCTCCAGCTGCAGGACCAGGGCCATGCCGGCGCGGTCCGCATGCTGCTGCGACAGCGTGGCCGCGAGCTCGCCGTTGCCCGCGTGGATCGCCTTCAGGATCTCGGCGTGTTCGTCCCAGATGCCGGACCGACTGGCCTGGCGTTGCAGCACTGCGCCCATGACGCGGCGCAGGTGCACCCAGTGCAGGGTCTGCGTCTCCAGGATGTAGGGGTTGCCCGAGGCCTCGTAGATCGCGCGGTGGAAAGCCATGTCGGCCTCGATCAGCGCGTTGACGTCGGCGCCCGCCGCCGCCTGCCGCCCGGCTTCGATCAGGGATTCCGGAATCCTCGCCTTGCGCTCGGCGGCCAGGCGCGCCGCCAGCCCCTCCAACGCACCGCGCACCTGATAGAGGTGGCCGATGCGGGCAGGGTCCAGCCGCGCGACGACCAGCCCTCGGCCCGGCGCCTCTTCCAGCAGGCCGTCCTTTTTCAGCAGCCGCAGCGCCTGCAGCACCGGCGAGCGGGACACGTTCAGCTGTTCGGCCAAGTCTTCCTGCGTGATCCGCTCACCAGGCGCCAGGGTGCCGGCGCTGATCGCGTCGATCAACGAGCGGTACACCGCCTCGACATAGTCGGTACGCCCGGGAATCTTCGACAGGCCCATTCGGTGCTCCCGTGTCCTGCCCGCCTCAGGCGAACATATCGGGCTGCGACGCGACGAGATGGTCGTAGATCGGCTGGAAGTGCAGCCAGCCGATGTACTCCGATCCCACATGCTCGCGGCTGTAGCGCGAGCGGTCCGGCGGCACCATCACCGGCTTGTGCCCGGTGGCTTCCACCATCAGCTGCTGGCGGCAGCAGCGCTCCAGGGCCATGAACCAGAACGCCGCCGACTCGATGCTGTGACGGCTGGCCGTGAACAGGCCGTGGTTCTGGTGGATGGCCGCCTTGACGCCCTTGAACCAGTCGCACACGGCCAGACCGGCCTTTTCCTCGACCGCCACCTGACCGGCCTCGTCCTTGATCACGATGTGGTCCTCGAAGAACGCCGCGGCGTCCTGCGAGATCGGGTCCAGCGGACGGCCCAGCGCCGCGAACGCGGTGCCATACACCGTGTGCGCGTGGCACATCGCCAGGATGTCGGGGTGGGCCTCATGCACCGCGGCGTGCAGCACGAAGCCGGCGCGGTTCACCGCGTGCTTGCCCTCGACGACGGTGCCCTTGTGATCGACCAGGATCAGGTTGGACAGCTTCACCTGCGCGAAGTGCACGCACATCGGGTTGGTCCAGTACAGCTCCGGCCGCTCCGGGTCGCGGATGGTCAGGTGACCGGCGAAGCCGTAGTCCAGGCCCTCCAGCGCGAAGGCGCGGCAGGCGGCCACCAGGCGCTGCTTGCGGTGGTGGCGTTCGGCCTCGAAGCTGTCGAAGGTGGGGATCTGCGGGTAGATCAGTCCTTCCTGGACCGGGTCGTAGATCGACTTCTTGTGTTGAATCGGCGCGGGGGTCTTCACTCGATCGAGCATGGTGATGTCCTGTGAATGATCAGAGGTCCAGGGTGAGGGTCCGGCTCCGGGCGCGGGACACGCAGACCGTCAGGCAGCGCGCGCGCTCGGCGTCGTCCAGGATGTAGTCGCGATGGTCGACCTCGCCCTCGAGGTAATCGACCTTGCAGGCGCCGCACAACCCCGACAGGCAGGAAGTCGGCACCCGGTGTCCACTCAATTCGATCGCGCGCACGATGGTCTGGTCGGGGCCGACCTGGATCGTCGTGCCGCTGCGCGCCAGCGTCACCTCGAAGCCGCCGTCCGGGATGTCGGACGGCACCGACGCTGGCGCCTTGAAGTGCTCGCTGTGCACGGCCTCGGGCGGCCAGTGCGCGCAGGCCGACTCGCAGGCCTGCATGAAACCGGCCGGACCGCAGAAGTACACATGTGTGCCCTCGCCGCGGTCCTGGAGCAGGGCCGCGATGTCCAGGCCGCGCGCCGGATCACCGCCGTCGAAATGCAGGTGCAGCCGCCCGGGAGGAACGATGGCACACAGGTCACTCAGGAAGGCCGCATGGGCCGGGCTGCGCGCGCAGTAGTACAGGTCGAAGGCATCACCGCGCGCAGCCAGGACATGGGCCATGGCCTTCAACGGTGTGATGCCGATGCCGCCCCCGAGCAGGAGGGTGTGGCCCGCCTGGGCGGCCAACGGGAAGGCGTTGCGCACCGGGCCGACGCGCAGCAGGTCGCCCACGCGCACCTTCTCGTGCATCGCCCGCGAGCCGCCCTGGCCCTGGGGCTCCTTGAGCACCCCGAGCAGCCAGCAGGAACGGTCCTGCGGATCGCCGGCCAGCGAATAGGAGCGCACGAGCCCTCCGGGCAGGTGCACGTCGACATGCGCCCCCGCCTCGAACGGCGGCAGCGGCTCACCCTGCGGATCGGCCAGCTCGTAGGAGCAGACGCCCTGCCCCTGCAGCCGGATCGCGCGGACCTGCAGTTCCAGGACACCGCCCTCGGCAGCGAGGGTCAAGGGCAGCGGTGCGTTCATGCGGCTCTCTTGGCGAGGACCTCCTGCTGGAGCGCCTCCATCTTGGTCTTCACGAAGGTGGTGCGCGCCTCGCCCTTGAGCTTCTCGGACTCGGTGAGAATCGCCACCACCTGACGGGCCAGGTGGCGACGCAGGGTGACTTCCTCCTCGGTGGTGCGTCCGACCGGCAGCTCGAACACATTGCCCGAGCAGTAGCTGTTGGGACTGCCTTCGCATTCGCGCAGCCACTGCGCGAACTGCTCGGGCCCCGCCTGCGGGTTGGCGCCGCGCACGGCGTCGCGCAGGAGCTTGCGGAACATGTACAGGCCGGCGTCGAACTTGGTCGGGTTCTCCAGCGCATGGATCGCGATCGGGCGCTGGCTGATGATGGCCTCGTAGTCGCCCGGTGCGTACTGGGCGTCCTTGTAGTTGGCACGCGCGCGGTGGTCCGACGGGATCGGCGGCATGTCTTCCAGCTTGTACTTGCCGAATCGCTCGGGCCGGCGCATCGCCACCTGGCCCTCCAGGAAGTCGATGGTCTCGTAACCCACCATCGACTTGTCACCCACGCCGCGCGTGTCGATGCCCGGGCCCATCACCCGCCAGCCCAGCATCTTGCTGTTCTGGTCGTCCACCGGCACGGTCCACCGGATCATGTGGAAGCGGCCGAACAGCTTCTTCTGGTGGCCGTCTTCCGAGGTGTAGGCGTGCAGGCTCAGGTTCGGCAGCACCTGGTGCTGCACGCGGATGTACATGTGCCCGTCGTCCGAGCGGCGAGCACCCGAGCAGGCCAGGCCCCGGCCGCCCTGGATCGGGACAAACACCATGTCGGGCGGCACCTCCATCGAGGCCGCGCCCACCTCGTCGAAGGTGGTGCCCTGGTAGTGTTCGCCGGTCACCTGGCGCTTCGCGTGCAGGGCCATCGTGTGGTAGTTGTCCGCAGCGTTGTCCTGCACCTGCAGCCAGTTGCAATGCTGGAAATTGCTATAGGGCACGAGTTCGTCGGTCTCGGCCACCGTGAAGTTGCCTTCCCATTCGGGGAAGGGTGGCTCCTCCTCGGGCGGGCCCATGTAGGCGAACACCAGGCCATGACGCTCGAAGGCCTTGTACGCACCCTGGCGGATCGAGCAGCGGTAACGCTCGCCCTCTTCTTCCTCGCCCGCCGGGAAGGGCACGCGCAGGCAGGTGCCGTCGACGTCAAACACCATGCCGTGGTAGCAGCAGGAGATCCCGCGCTCCAGGATCTTTCCGTATTCCAGCGAGGCGCCGCGGTGCACGCAGTGCGCGTGCAGCAGCCCCACCCGGCCCGAGCCGTCGCGGAAAGCCACCAGTTCCTCGCCCAGCATCTCCAGGAAGCGCGGCGTGTCGGTCAGCTCCATGGACATGCACACCGGGTGCCAGAAGCGGCGCATGTACTCGCCCGTCGGCGTGCCGGGCCCCACCTCGGTGAGCTCGGGGTCATGGCCCGGTTCGCGGTTGGTGTAGTAGCCGCCATAAGGAATCAGCTTCTTTTCGACCGCCGGCAGGTCCGCCGGGCTGTTCTTGTCGCGGGTGTTCATGGAGCATCCTCGGGTGAAAACACGAAACGCCCGGGCAATCACCGCCCAGGCTCTGTATTCTGTATACAGAGTTTAAGGAGCTGCTGGGCCCGGAGAATCAGGGATTACCCGCGCCAGGCGCCCGCTTCTGACCCCCCCATGCTGAATTACCTGACCGTTCCCGTGACCCCCTTCGCCCAGAACTGCTCCCTGATCTGGGACGAGCAGACGAAGCAGGCCGCCGTCATTGACCCCGGCGGCGAGCTCGATCGCCTGCTGCAGGAGGTGCAACGGCTTGGCCTGAAGCTCGAACAGATCTGGCTCACGCACGCCCACATCGACCATGCGGGCGGCACCGGCGAACTGGCGCGGCGGCTGGGCCTTCCCATCATCGGCCCGCACCCGGGCGACCAGTTCTGGATCGACGGCCTGCCCCAGCAAAGCGCGATGTTCGGCTTCGCGCCGGCCGAGCCTTTCACCCCCACGCGCTGGCTGCATGACGGCGATACCGTCAGCCTGGGTGCGCACACGCTGGCCGTGCGGCACTGCCCCGGGCACACGCCGGGCCACGTGGTGTTCCATTCACCGGAGTTGAAGCGGGCCTTCGTGGGCGACGTGCTCTTTGCCGGCAGCATCGGCCGCACCGACTTCCCGCAGGGCGATCACGACACCCTGATCGCCAGCATCACGCAGCGCCTGTGGCCGATGGGGGACGACACGGTGTTCATTCCGGGGCATGGGCCCGAGAGCACCTTCGGGCGCGAGCGGCGCACGAACCCGTACGTCGGCGGGACCTGAGCCCGGTCGTCCGACTCAGCGCCGCCCGGCCGCCTGTTCGTACAGCCCCTGCACCCGCGGCACGTTTTCCTGCAGCCGCGCGATGCGCTCGGGCCCGCGCGGGTGAGTCGAGAGAAACGCCGGTCCGCCGCTGCCGCCGGAGGCGCGCCCCATCTTCTCCCACAGGCTCACCGCCGCCTGCGGCCGATAGGCGCCGCGCGCAGCCAGCTCCAGGCCGACCAGGTCGGCGTCGATCTCGTCGTCGCGGCTGAAGCGCAGCGTCAGCAGCTGCGTGCCCACGTCGGCGGCGATGCTTCCGAGCTGCCCCAGCCCCAGCACCTGCGACAGCACCGACAGGCCGATGCTCGTGCCCTGCGACTTGGCGATGCGCGCGCGGGCATGCTCGCGCAACGCGTGTGCCATCTCGTGGCCCATCACCATCGCGGCCTCGTCGTCGGTCAGCTCCAGCTGGTTCAGGATGCCGGTGTAGAAGGCGATCTTGCCCCCCGGCATGCAAAAGGCGTTGATCTGCTTGCTTCCAATCAGGTTGATCTCCCAGCGCCAGTTGCGGGAGCGGTCGTTCCAGCGCGCGGCGAAAGGCACCAGATCGTTCGCGATATCACGCAGGCGCTTCAACTGCGGGTGCCCCTCGGGTGCCAGCGCGCCCTGCTGGCGGGCCTGGGCGATCATCTGGCTGTATTGCTGTCCGGCCGCGGCTTCCAGCTCCCCCGCGGGCACCAGGTTGCGAAGACGCGAGGCCTCATCCACCTGCACCTGGGCCAGGGCCGGCGCGGCCGCCGCCGTGCCCGCCGCCAGCAGGAAGGCGCGGCGCGGCATCCAGCGGTGGCTGGATCCAGGGTGCAGGGACTCGGCCGCCTCGGGGGCGCCGTAGCAGGCGAGACACATATCAGCCTCCGCCGAGCCGCCTCAAGGAGGCCGGCGCCCCCAGGGTGGGCAGTGAGTGCACGCAGTAACGAGCGTGGGGGTTCATGGGCACCATGATAATGACGCCCACCCATGACCACCCCCGAGACCCCGACCCCGCAGCCGTCATCGTCCGATGCCGCGAAAAACGCCAGCGATCCAGGCACCGCCCGCGGCCTGGCGGGCTGGTTGGCGGCCCTGCGGGTGTACCTGGAGCCTGCCACCCTGCGCATGCTGTTCCTGGGTTTCTCGGCGGGCTTGCCCCTGCTGCTGGTGCTGGGAACGCTGGGCTTTCGCCTGCGTGAGGCGGGCATCGACCGCACCACCATCGGCTACCTGTCCTGGGTGGGCCTGGCCTACGGATTCAAGTGGGCGTGGGCGCCGCTGGTGGACCGCCTGCCCCTGCCG
>CAZUKC010000047.1:0-10028 GCA_964620375.1 uncultured Ramlibacter sp.
TCGATGGTGGTCAGGCCGCCGGCGATGTTGCCCTTGGTGGGCTGGCTCTCGGAGAGGTCGGTGGTCTTGTGGCGGTTGATCATGTCCTGGTAGCGGTTGAACATGAACATGAACTTCTCGGCCACCTCGGGGGTCTTGCAGCGCTCCACCACGATCTTCTCGCCGCCGGTGATCTCGGAGGTCTCACCGAAGCACAGGTAGTTGCCCAGGGGGTGCAGCTTGTCGAAGGCGTTGCCCACCGTGGGGTTGGCGCCGCAGCCGCTGGTGGTGTCGCTCTCGCCGCACTTGGTGGAGACCCACAGCTCGTGGATCGGGCAGACCTCGCGCTGCTTCTCGCTGGCCCACTGCACGAACTCGCGGGCGGCCTTGCTGGCGCGCATGATGGTGTCGTGGTCGCCGTGGCCTTCGATGCCGAAGCCCACCACGGGCTTGCCGGTGGTGGCGATGCCATCGACCACCTTCTTGGTCCAGCCGTCTTCGATGCCGATCACCACCACCGCCGCGACGTTGGGGTTGCAGCCCGCGCCGATCAGGGTGCGAAAGTGCAGGTCCAGGTCGGCGCCGAACTGCAGGCGGCCATAGGGGTGGGGAATGGCCATCGCGCCCTTGATGTTGTGGGCGACGGCTTCGGCGGCGGCGTTGGACAGGTCGTCCAGGGGCAGGATGATCACGTGGTTGCGGATGCCCACCCGGCCGTTTTCACGGCGATAGCCTAGGAAGGTCGTGTCTTTGGAAATGACGGACATGGTCAATGCTTTCAATCAGGAAGGGTTGTTCGGCTCAGTGGCGTGGCGCTTACCAGCGCTTGGTCTTGATGTTGTGGACGTGTGCGTGCTGGCCCGCGCTGATCGGGGCCACCACCTTGCCCATGTCGATGCCGTACTTCCAGACCGTGTCGCCCACGGCCATATCCTTGAGGGCCACCTTGTGACCGATCGGGATGTCGGCCTTCGCGGCGAGGTTGATCATGCGGTCTTCGTCCATGATCCAGCCGGTCAGCTTGTCGCCGTTCTTGACACCCTCGACCACCACCACCGCTACGGTGTCCTTGGCATCGTGCAAAACAAAATGAATCATCGCGTCTCCAGGTCTGTGCGTTTGGGATGCGCCACTGTCGTCGCGCCCGGACACACTGTCAATCAACTCATTTAGATGACCTGTTTGAGTGGGCCGCCAAGCCGGCTAGACTGCGGCCATGCCCACCCCGCCCACGCCGACCCGCGAGCCCCTGCACCCGGGCCCCGGGGTGCTGTACCTGCAGGTCAAGCGCGAGCTGCTGCGGCGGATCGAGGCGCGCGAGTGGAAGCCCGCGCAGGCCCTGCCCAACGAACGCACCTTGGCCGACCAAATGCAGGTGAGCATCGGCACCCTGCGCCGGGCGGTGGACGAACTGGTGCACGAGCACGTGCTGGTGCGGCGCCAGGGCAAGGGCACCTTCGTCGTGCTGCACTCGCGCGATCGCTACCTGTTCCAGTTCTTCCGGGTGCAGGCGCGGCCCGATGGCGCGCCGCTGGGCCTGCCGCCCGAACCCGAATACCCGCAGGTGCAGTGCCTGGCATTTGAGCGCCAGCGGGCCGACGAGGCCAGTGCCGCGGCCCTGCGGCTGCGGGTGGGCGATCCGGTTTTCATGATCCACAACCGCCTGAGCCTGTCCGGCCGCCCGGTGGTGCTGGACCGGATCGTGATCTCCGCGAGCCTGTTCAAGGGCATGACCGAAAAGCGCTTCCTCGAGCGTGAAAGCACCATCTACAACCTGTACCAGACCGACTTCGGCATTACCGTGCTGCGGGCCCAGGAGCGGGCACGCGCCATCCTGGCCACCCGCGAGGCGGTGCGTCACCTGGGCGTGGCGGCGGGCACGCCGCTGCTGGAGGTGCAGCGCCTGGCCCTGAGCTTCGGCCAGCGGCCGGTCGAATTGCGCACCTCGGTGATCGCCTCGCAGCGCCACGACTACGTCTCGGACCTGACCCGCAGCGAATGAACGACGCCACGTTTCTGAACGAAGCCCGGACCCTGGCCCTGGAACTGGGCCTGCTTGCGGCCCGGCGGCTGCAGCAGGCCCGCGCGCCCACCCTGGAGGTGGAGGAGAAAGCGCCGGGCGACTGGTGCAGCGCACTCGATCGCGAGGTCGAAGCGCTCCTGCGCCAGGGCATCGCCGCGCGCTACCCGCAGCACCGGTTCTGGGGCGAGGAAGGCAGCGGCGGCACGCCCAGCGCCGACGACCTGCGGGGGCAGCGGGTGTGGGTGGTCGACCCCATCGACGGCAGCATGAATTTCCTGCGCGGATATCCGCAGTACGCGGTGTCGATTGCGCTGCTCGAAGACACGCAGCCCGTGGTGGCGTGCATCGTCGACCCGGTACGCGGCGAGGCGTTCACCGCTGCACGCGGGCTGGGCGCCACCTGCAACGGCCAGCCCCTGGCGGTCGCCACGACCCCGCAGCTGGCGCAGGCGGTAGCCGCCACCGTCTTTCCCAAGCCACAGGCCGCGTTCATGGACACCTACCTGCAGGAGCTGTCCCGGGTGATGCGTCAGGTCGCGGGCGTGCGGCGCGCCGGCAGCATGGCCCTGGAGCTGGCCTACCTGGCCGCGGGTCGGGTCGACGTGTTCTGGGAGCGCGGCATGGGGGCCTGGGACGCTGCGGCCGGTCTGCTCCTGATCGAGGAAGCCGGCGGCCAGCTGTGGTCGCTAGACGGTCAACCCTGGTATGCCTCCAGCGCGCTGGCGGCCAGTACCCCGGCGCTGCGGGGGTCCTGGCAGGCGCTGTGGCCTTCGGTCGGCGACCCGAACCTCAGGGGTAGGTCGCCTTGATCGTGCGGACCAGATCGGCGGTGAACTTGTCGGCCGCCGAGGGCGCGGCCCCGATCCAGCCGTAGCGCCGGGACGCGGTCGGCCCAGTGCCGTAGGTGCGCATGCCGCGGTCGATCGGCCCGGCCAGCAGCCCGTGCGCCGCGTTCTCGTAGAACCAGAACTCCACTGGCTGGCCCTGCGCCTGCAACTGCGCGCCCCAGGCCTGAGGCGAGAGGCCCTGAGCGCCCGGATTGACGAACAGGCTGCAACGCTGCGTGGTCCCGGGGGCCGCGTCCTCGGCGGGCTGATTCAGCGCGCAGGGGTCTGTGCGCAGGTGCATCCAGTCGTCCTCGGTGCGTCCGCCGTAGTTGTCCAACTTGCCGAAGATCATCTTCAGGGGCACCCGCACCTGGTCGGGCATGCCGATGCCGGCCGAGGGCGCGCCTTCCGAGAAGACCACCCGCACATGCGCCGGGTCGACCACCGCTGCCATGTTCAGGGCCACGCTGCCGCCGTTGGACAGGCCATGCACGAACAAACGGGTCGTGTCCACGCGGGGATGCTGGCGCGCCCAGTGGTAGGCGCCCAGCGTGGCCTTGAAGATCATGCGCTGGCGCGACTCGTTGGTGGCCCCCGTGAGGAACAAGGATGTGCCGCGGTACTGAAAGCCGTTCATCTCGTAGGCGTCGAACAGCAAGGTCGCCACGCCCACCGCGTTCATGCGCCGGACCATCTCCTGTTCGGCCCCACCCGGACCGTTGCCACCGTGCGCGATGATCATCAGCGGAGGCTTGTCCCCCAGCTTGCCCGCAAAGAAGCGGGGCATGGACAGCTGCACCGAGCGATGGCAGGGATCGAACGGCGCCAGCGGTCCGGCCACGCGATGAAAGCCCGGGCGGATCTCCACCAGACGGGCCACGTCGGGCGGTGGCGGCCGGCAGTCCGATTCAGACTGGGCCTGGGCGCTGAGGGACAGCAGTCCCCACGACAGGGCGGCAACAACGGCACGGATCCAGCGATTCAGGGGCAGGGTCATGTACAGCCGAATGAAATTGCACGGGTAGGTTAACTCGCCCAAGTAGATCACGGCACCCCCCGCGCCCCGAAGTGGTCCTTCAGCGCCTGGGTGAAAGTCTCGCGCCCATGGCGCCGCCGCTCCAGCAGCCCGACGTGGCGCGCCACCGTCACCCGCGGCAAGGGCACCACGCGCAGCGCCTTGTCGCGGCGCCAGGCCAGGTTGGCCAGTTGCGGCACGATGGAGATGCCAAAGCCCTGGCGCACCAGTTCGACGATCGCCTCCACCGAATTGAGCTCCAGCCCCTCGACCACCTGCGCACGACACTGCGCCAGCGCCTCGTTGACCAGGTGGCCGGTCCAGGTGCGGCGATCAAAGCGCATGAAGGGGCACTGGGTCAGCATCTGCAGCGGTGTGGTCGGCAGCGGAAAGTGCGGGCGCGTGGGCACGATCAGGACCAGGGGCTCGCGGTACAGCGGCGTCCACACCAGGGATCCCGTCAGGCGCGTCGGGGACTGCGTCACCACCGCGGCGTCCAGCTCGCCACGCTCCACGCGCGACATGAAGTCCGCGGACTGGCCGGCAAACAGCGTGACCTCCAGGGCCGGATGCTGGCGTTTGAGCTTCCATAGGGCGTCGGCAAACGCCCCCATCAGCGCCGAGACCAAGGCCCCCATCACCACGGTGCCACTGAGTTCGCCTTGCTGCGGCCGGTGCTGCAGCTGCTCCCAGCGCTCGACCAGGTCCTTGATCGCCGGAATGCGCTGACGCCCCTCGGTGTTCAGAACCGCCGCGCGCGCGCTGCGATCGAACAAGGCCACGCCCAGCTCCTGCTCCAGGGCGCGGATCTGCAGTCCGACGGCCGCCGAGGTCAAGCCCACCTCCTGCCCTGCGGCGGCGAAGCTGCCCAGGCGAGCGGTGGCCAGGAAGGTCTGCAGGGTGCGCAGGGACGGCATGCGGGTTTCCCCCTGTGAATGAAAAGAAATATTTTGCCTCAGCGATAAAAAGACTCGCTTTTACTTTTGCTGCGGGCGGCCTATCCTGCTGCGTTGCCACCCGCCGCCCCCGACACCGCCTGCACCTGCCCATGGCCGCCATCCGCTACCTGACCGACATCCATCTCGACTTCGGCGCCCTCGGCCTGCTGGCCGCTGAATGCCGCCGCGTGGGCATGACCCGCGTCCTGATCGTCACCGACGCCGGCGTGCGCGCCGCGGGCCTGCTGGCCCGGGCCGAAGCCGCCCTGGGGGACCTGCCCTACGCGGTCTTCGACGGCACCCAGGGCAACCCCACCGAAGCCGGCGTACGCGCCGCCGTCGCCGTGCTCGAGAAAGAGCGCTGCGACGGCCTGGTCGCCGTCGGCGGTGGCTCGAGCATCGACCTGGCCAAGGGCGTGGCCATCGCCGCGCGCCACAGCGGCCCCCTCAAGCACTACGCCACCATCGAAGGGGGCAGCCCGCGCATCACCGAGGCGGTGCTGCCGCTGATCGCCGTGCCCACCACCGCCGGCACCGGCAGCGAGGTGGCACGCGGCGCCATCCTGATCGTGGACGACGGGCGCAAGCTGGGCTTTCATTCCTGGCACCTGATGCCGCGTGCCGCCATCCTCGACCCCGACCTCACCCTGGGCCTGCCGCCGGCACTGACCGCCGCCACCGGCATGGACGCGATCACCCACTGCATGGAATCGTTCATGGCGCACGCGGTCAACCCGCCGGCCGACGGCATCGCGCTGGACGGCCTGGAGCGTGGCTGGGCCCATATCGAGCGCGCCACCCGCGACGGGCAAGACCGCGAGGCCCGCTGGAACATGCTCAGTGCCAGCATGCAGGGCGCGCTGGCGTTCCAGAAGGGCCTGGGCTGCGTGCACTCGCTCAGTCACAGCCTGGGCGGGGTCAACCCGCGGCTGCACCACGGCACGCTCAACGCGCTGTTCTTGCCCGCAGTGATCCGCTTCAACGCCCAGGCCGAGTCGGTGCGCCGCGAGCGCCGCCTGCAGCGTATGGCCCACGCCATGGGCCTGGGCACCTGCGGTGAGGATGGTGACGAAGTGGCGCAGGCGGTGCGCGCCCTGAACGCACGCCTGAAACTCCCCAGCGGCCTGGCGGCGCTGGGCGTGAGCACCAGCGACTTTGACCGGATCATCGACGGCGCGATGGTCGACCACTGCCACAAGCTCAACCCGCGTGAGGCGAGCCGCGAGGACTATCGCGAGCTGCTGGCGCAGTCGATGTGAGCCCCCTATGAGCGACACCACCCTGCAGGTGAAGATCTGGCGCGGCACCGGCGCCGACGACAACGGCCGTTTCGTCGACTACGCCGTCCCGCGCCAGGACAACCAGACGGTGCTGGACGTGGTGACCTACGTGCAGCGCGCGCTGGACGCCACCCTGTCCTACCGCTTTGCCTGCCGCGTGGGCATGTGCGGCTCCTGCGCCATGACCGTCAACGGCCAGGCGCGCTGGAGCTGCCGCACCCATGTGGCCAAGGTGGTGGGGGCGGACGGCGCGCTGGAGATCGCACCGCTGGCCCACCTGCCGGTGGTCAAGGACCTGGCCACCGACATGAGCCCCTTCTTCGACAAGTGGGCCCAGGCGCGGGGTCGCTTCCAGGGCGCCCAGACCCGCCATGACCCCTTCGAGCAGGTGCGCCCCGACAGCCCCGAGCGCCAGGCCGCCGACGCGGGCATCGAGTGCATCGGCTGCGCGGTCTGCTACGCCTCCTGCGACGTCGTCGAATGGCGCCCGGACTTCCTCGGGCCAGCGGCCCTGAACCGCGCCTGGACCCTGGTCAACGATGTGCGCGACACCGAGCGCACCGAGCGCCTGCGCGCGGTCGCGGGCGACGCCGGCTGCCACAGCTGCCACACCCAGGGCTCGTGCACCGAGCGCTGCCCCAAGGGCCTGGCGCCGACGGTGGGCATCGCCGGGCTCAAGCGCACCGTGGCGCGCGCCGCGGTGAAAGGCACGCTATGACCCTGGACCCGCAAATCGTCGCCCAGGCGCGCCGCTGGTACTGGCAACGTATCAGCGCGATGGTGCTGGCCCTGTGCGTGCTGGTGCACCTGATCACCATGGTGCTGGCGGTGCGCGGTGGCCTGAGCGGCGCCGAGATCCTGGCGCGCACCCAGGGCAACCTGGCCTTTGCCATCTTCTATGCCGTGTTCGTCGCGGCCTGCGCGGTGCACGTGCCGATCGGCCTGGCCACCATCGCGCGCGAGTGGTGGCAGCTGGGCGAACGCGGCGCGCAGTGGCTGGCGCGCGGCGCGGGCGCGCTGGTGCTGGTGCTGGGCCTGCGCGCTGTCTGGGCGGTCTACGCCGCGGGGGCCTGAGCGATGCGCCGCAACGACTACCGCGCCCATGCCCACCCCTCCTGGTGGGCGTTCTGGCTGCACCGGGTCTCGGGCCTGCTGCTGGCCCTGTTCCTGCCGCTGCATTTCACGCTGCTGGGGCAGGCCCTGGGCGGCGCCGCCACGCTGGACGGCGTCCTCCAATTCACCGACCACCCGCTGGTCAAGGTGGCCGAGTGGGGACTGGTGACCCTGCTGGCCCTGCATCTGACCGGCGGCGTGCGCCTGCTGCTGATCGAATACGGACCCGCCTCGGGCCTGCGCAAGAACTGGATCGCCGGCGCTGCGGGCGCAGCCCTGGCCACCGGCCTGGCCTTCGCGCTCGCACTGGTAGGCTGATCACCCCTTGTCTTCCCTCACCGAAGGATCTGCACCATGAACCGCTTGCACCGACGCCATCTCGTGTTGACCGCTGCCCTGCTGGGCCTGGCTGGCCCCGGCCTCGCGCAGGACGCCTGGCCGAACAAGCCGGTGCGCATGATCGTGCCCTTCGCGCCGGGCGGCTCCACCGACGTGGTCGCGCGCATGGTGGGCCAGAAGCTCTCCACGCTGTGGAACCAGCCGGTGGTGATCGAGAACCGCGCCGGCGCGGGCGGCAACGTCGGCGCCGACGTGGTGGCCAAGTCGCCTGGCGACGGCTACACCCTGCTCATGGCCTCGGGCTCGGTGACCATCAACCCGGCCCTGTACAAGCGGATGCCCTTCGACACCAAGAAGGACCTCGCGCCCATCACCAACGTGGCGCAGGGCCCGATGCTGGTGGTGGTCAAGGACGGCGCGCCGTACAAGACGCTCAAGGACCTGATCGCGGCCGCCAAGGCCCGGCCCGGGTCGATCAACTTCGCATCGGCCGGCGTGGGCAGCCAGGTGCACCTGGCGGCCGAGAACTTCGCGGATGCCGCCGGGGTCGACCTGCAGCATGTGCCCTATCGCGGCGAGGCGCTGGGCTACAACGACCTGGCCGCCGGCCAGGTGCAGATGATGGTGGGCAACTTCGCTGCAGCTTCGGCCCTGGTCGGTCCCGGCCGCCTGCGCGCCCTGGCCGTCACCAGCAAGGCGCGCATGCCGCAGATGCCCGAGGTGCCCACCGCGCACGAGGCCGGCCTGCCCGGCTTCGAGAACATCGGCTGGTTCGGTCTCTTCGCCCCTGCCGGCACACCCACTGCGGTGATCCAGAAGGTGCACCGCGATGTCGCCCGCGTCATGGGCGAAACCGAGATCAAGGCGCGCCTGTACGTGCAGGGCATGTCGCCCGCCGTCACCAGCACAGAGGACTTCACCCGCCAGCTTGATCAGGAACTCGAGCGCTGGGCCAAGGTGGTGGCCGCGCGCAAGCTGCAGGCCAACTGAGTGCAGACCAAGCCAGAGGCGGAACCGACGTGACCCTGCTCGTGGACCTGCAAGCCGTCGAAGAGGCGGCCAAGACCCTGTACATCCGGGCGCTGAAGGTGCTGCCGCCGGACATCAAGGACGGCCTGTCGCGGCTGGTGCAGCACGAGACGGGCGCCACCGCGCAGACCGTGCTGGGCACCATGGTGCGCAACATCGCGGTGGCCGAGGAGACCGACAACCTCCTGTGCCAGGACACCGGCATCCCGATCTACACCCTCACCCTCGGGCGCGGCGTGCAGGTCGACGGCTTCGAGCTGCAGCAGGCCATCGCCCGCGGCTGCGCGCGCGCCACCCGAGAGCACCCGCTGCGCAGCTCGGTGGTGCACCCCCTGACCCGCCAGAACGAGCACACCTCCTGCGGCATCGGCGTGCCGGTGATCCACGTGCACTACGACACCACGCCCGACACCCTGCGCATCGAGATGGTCCCCAAGGGCAGCGGCAGCGAGAACGGCTCCTTCCTGCGCATGGCCATTCCCGCCGAGGGCGTCGACGCAATCAAGACCTTTGTGATCGACAGCGTGCTGGCCGCCGGCGGCAAGACCTGCCCGCCCACCATCGTGGGCGTGGGCCTGGGCGGCACCTCCGATCTGGTGGTGGCCCTGGCCAAGCGCGCCGCCACCCGGCCCCTGGGCAGCCGCTGCGCCGACCCGCATGGTGCGGCCCTGGAGCAGGAGCTGAGCGCCGCAGTCAACCAACTGGGCGTGGGCCCGCAAGGCCTGGGCGGCGACGCCACTGCCTTTGCCGTCCACATCGAACTGGCCGCCACCCACATCACCATGAACCCGATCGCGGTGAACATGCAATGCCACTCGGCGCGCCGCGCGAGCGCCACCTTCACCCCGGCCGGCGTGGCCTACGGCTTCTGATCGACGGAGCACCCCGTGACCCACCACGTGCTTGACATGCCGGCCACCGAGGCCCAGGTGCGCGCCTTGCGCATCAACGACACGGTGACCCTGCGCCGCACCCTCTTCGGCATCCGCGACGCCACCCAGATCCACCTGTTCGACCGCGACCGCCGCACCCGGTTCGACCTGCGGGGCCACGCCGTGATCCACACCGCGCCCAACGTGCGCAAGGTGCCGCCCAGCGCCGAGCACCCGGCCGGCTACGCCCCGGTGTGCATCGGCACCACCACCTCCGACCGCATGGAACGCTTCACCCGCCCGCTGATGGAGCGTGAAGGCGTGCGCCTGATCGTCGGCAAGGGCGGCCTGCGCGAGGGCTCCTCGCAGGCCTTCGCCGACCTGGGCGGCGCCTACCTGGCCATC
Organism: uncultured Ramlibacter sp.; assembly: GCA_964620375.1. Taxonomy (GTDB): domain Bacteria; phylum Pseudomonadota; class Gammaproteobacteria; order Burkholderiales; family Burkholderiaceae_C; genus Ramlibacter. Next base: position 9,821 of record CAZUKC010000047.1, read on the forward strand.
GTCGGCGGCACCGCAGCCCTGGAGACCACCTGGATCGAGCAGATCGAGGACGTGGACCTGGACGACCTGAACCCCGAAAGCCTGTGGCGCTTTGCGATCCGCGACTTCGGTCCGCTGCGGGTGGCCATGGACAGCCACGGCGGTAGCCTGTACCGCACGGTGCAGGCCGACACCGCGGCGCGCCGCGCGCAGGTGCTGGCCTCGCTGG
>CAZUKC010000048.1:0-9941 GCA_964620375.1 uncultured Ramlibacter sp.
GTACTTGGCTACGAACCAAGGGGTCGTGGGTTCGAATCCTGCCAGCCGCGCCATCCACGAAAAAGCCAGTTCCGATTCGGAACTGGCTTTTTTCTTGGGCTGTCACTTTTGCGGGGCCGATGCGTCGGCCGTTTCTGCCGTGCCCTGTTGGCCGCACAGGCGCGCGCAGTAGTCCAGGAACGCGTCGACCTCGGTCGCTTTGTCGAATACCGCGTCGACGCCGACCTGTGCCGTGCGCTTGCGTAGGCCCGCGCTCACATGGTTGCTGAAAAGCACGACCTTCTGCCATGGCGCCCGAGCGCCTGAACGCTCAATCAGACGCTCGATCAGGCGCATCCCGCTGCCACCGCGCAAGAACAGGTCGACCACCAGCAGGTCCCATTGCGACACATGACGCGTGAGCCACCACAGGGCCTGGGCCTCGGTATGGCCGGTTCCGATCACCCGCACGCAGGTCATTGCCTGCAGGGTGTCGACCAGGGTCTTGCACAGACGGGGGTTGTCTTCGACCACGTAGGCGCGAAGGGTGGGCGGGTCCATGGGGGGCGTGAGCAGATCGTTACCAATCTACGTCCCGGCGTACCCAGTCCTGGGGGCGGGTCAGCGTCAAATCGCGTCGGACAGCACGGATACCCGCCGTACCATGACCCTCGATCCCGCAGCACCCGTTCCCTCCTCGCGAGGCACCGTGTGCGCCCTGGCCACCATCGACGCCGAGGGTCGCTTCACCGCCGTCAATGCGCAGGCCGAACGGCTGCTCGCGCGGTCTGCGCCCAGTCTGCTGGGGCGGGCGGTCTGGGGGCTGTTTCTGAATACCGCGCGCCTGCAGATCGAGACGCAGGTGCGCGCGGCCCTCGCGCAGGGCCGCCCCCTGGTGCTCGAGGCGCTCGACGCGCGCCAGAGCCGGTGGCTGGCGCTGCGCGGCGAACGCTTTGCCGATGGCCTCGCCCTGCAGATGCGCGACGTCACCGCACGCCGGCAGTCCCAGGAACAACTGCGCCTGCTGGAAGGCAGCATCGCGCGCCTGAACGATGTGGTGATCATCACCGAGGCCTGCCCCTTCAGTGAACCGGGGCCGCGCATCGTCTTCGTCAACGATGCCTTCGAGGCGCGCACAGGCTACAGCCGCCAGGAGGTGCTCGGTCGCTCGCCACGCCTGCTCCAGGGCCCGCAGACCCAGCGTGACCGGCTGGCCCGGATCCGCAGCGCCTTGGAGCAGTGGCGGCCGGTGCGCGTGGACCTGATCAACCACCGCCGCGACGGCGAGCCGTTCTGGGTGGACCTGGACATCTCGCCGGTGTGGGACGCGTCCCGCCGCCTGACGCACTGGGTGGCCGTGGGGCGTGACATCACCCAGCGCAAGGCGGCCGAACAGAAGATCCGCTACCTCGCCTACTACGACGCGCTGACCGGCCTGCCCAATCGGCAGCTCTTACTGGAACGCCTGAACGCCACCCTGCAGCGGCCGGCCGGTGGGCAGGGCGGTGCGCTGATGTTTATCGACCTGGACCGCTTCAAGGCGCTCAATGACACGCTGGGGCACCAGAAAGGCGACGAGCTGCTGCGGCAGGTTGCGGCACGTCTGCGCACCTGCATCTCTGCGCAGGACTTCGTGGCGCGACTGGGCGGCGACGAGTTCGTGGTGCTGCTGCAGCCTCTGGGACCCGCTGGGTCGGTCGGTGAGGCGGGCGATCGGGCTGCCGCCGTGGCGGACTGCATCCTGCGTACCCTGGCCGAGCCCTACCCGCTGCCGGGAGGGCTGCATCACGGCAGCTGCAGCATCGGCGTGACGATCTTCGGGGTCCAGCGTGTGACGGTGAGTGAGCTCCTGAAGCAGGCCGACCAGGCCATGTACCGAGCCAAGCGCGCAGGCCGCAACACGGTGTGCTTCTTCCATCGCCCGGACGACCCCGCCTGGCGTGGCCGCTATCCTGTGGGCTCTCGAGCATGAACAAAGCCTTTACCCGCGAAACCGAGTCCGAGGACGAGGACCTGCCCCCGGGCGTGGCGCCGGTGCCCGCAGGCGCGCGCAACTACATCACCCCTGCCGGCTACGCGAAACTGCGCGCCGAGCTGCTGCACCTGATCGACGACGAGCGCCCGCGCGTCGTCGAGGTGGTGCACTGGGCCGCCAGCAACGGCGACCGCTCCGAAAATGGCGACTACCTCTATGGCAAGAAGCGACTGCGCGAAATCGACCGCCGTATCCGCTTTCTGACCAAGCGACTGGAGATCGCCGAAGTCACCGACCCCAGCGTGCATCACGGGCGTGACCAGGTGTTCTTCGGGGCGACGGTGCTTTACGCCGACAGGGCCGGCAACGAGCGCGAGATCACCATCCTGGGCATTGACGAGGCCGACAGTGCCCAGGGGCAGGTCAGTTGGATCTCCCCCATCGCCCGCGCCCTGCTCAAGGCCCGTGAGGGCGACGTGGTGAAGCTGCAGACGCCCGCCGGCCTGCAGGAGATCGAGGTGCTGCAGGTGCGCTACCCGGCGCCCGCGGTCCCCAGCGCCTAGCTGCTGCGGCGCCCGCGCTGCACCCGCAGCACGTCGGGGATGCGCTTGATCGCGCGCATGACCGTGTCGAGGTGGGCGCGGTCACGCACCGCCACCAGGAATCGCAGGTCGGCGGCGTCCTGGGCGCGGTCTTCGTCCATGTCCACATGGGTGATGTCGGCCTCTGCGCCGGCCAGCGCCGAGGCCACGCGTGCCAGCACGCCCTTGCCGTTGCCCACGGTGACCACCAGGTGCGTCTCGAAGGAGCGCACCGGTTCGTCCGACCATTCCACGCCGATGAAACGCTCGCTGTCCTTGTTCAGGAGGCGCTGCGCGCTGGGGCAGTCCTCGGTGTGCACCACCAGGCCCTCGCCGCGGCCCAGGTAGCCCACGATACGGTCGCCGGGTACCGGGCGGCAGCAACTGGGGTACTGCACCGAGGCGTTCTCGCTGCCGTCCAGGATCACCGCGCCATGCGCCGGGTTCTCGTGCGCGGTGAAGCGCTCGCGTGTCATGAGCAAGGCGTCGGGTTTCTCGCCGCTCTCGGCCAGCAGGGCCACCAGGCGCTTGGCCACGATGCCGGCGATGCGCTTGCCCAGGCCGATGTCCATCAGGAGTTCGTCGCGGGTGCGGTTGCCGGTGAATCGCAGCAGCCTGTCCCACACGCCATGCGGCGCGGCGCCGGCCGTCGGCAGCCGGTCGATGCCCTCGGCCCGCAGGGCCTGCGTGAGCAGCTTCTCGCCCAGGCCCAGGGACTCGGCCTGGGCCATGGTCTTGAGGTGGTGGCGAATCTTGGAGCGCGCCCGCCCGGTGCGCACGAACCCCAGCCAGGCGGGGTCTGGTGCGGCGGCGGGCGCAGTCTCGACCTCGACCACGTCGCCGTTCTTCAGCTCGGTACGCAGCGGCACCTGGGCGCCGTTGATGCGTGAGGCCACCACATGGTCGCCGATGTTGCTGTGGATGGCGTACGCGAAGTCGACCACCGTGGCGCCGCGGGGCAGGGCCAGGATCTGGCTCTTGGGCGTGAACACGTACACCGCGTCAGGAAAGAGGTCGATCTTGACGTGGTCCCAGAACTCGGCGGCGTCGCGCGTTTCGTGCTGGATGTCCAGCAGCGACTGCAGCCAGGTTGCACCGGTGCGGTCTGCGTCCTCGGCCTGCGAGGGATTGGCCTTGTACAGCCAGTGGGCTGCGACGCCGGATTCGGCCACCACGTGCATGGCCTCGGTGCGGATCTGGAATTCCACATTCACGCCCGAGGGGCCGACCAGGGTGGTGTGCAGCGACTGGTAGCCGTTCACTTTCGGGATGGCGATGTGGTCCTTGAAGCGGCCTGGCACCGGCTTGTACATCTGGTGCACGATGCCCAGCGCGGTGTAGCAGTCGATCAGCGTGGGCACGATGACGCGCAGGCCGTAGATGTCGGTGACCTGCGCGAAGCTCAGGTGCTTCTCGTCCATCTTGCGGTAGATGGAATAGAGCGTCTTCTCGCGCCCCGCCAGTCGGATCTTCAGGCCCGCTGCTTCGAAGGCCGTTTCGACGTCGCGCTGTACCTTCTGAATCAGGTCGCGCCGGCGGCTTCGCGCCTTGGCCACCGCCTTCGAGAGGACCGCGTGACGCCAGGGCTGCAGGTGACTGAAGGCCAGCTCCTGCAGCTCGCGGTAGGTCTGGTTCAGGCCCAGGCGGTTGGCGATGGGCGCGTAGATCTCCAGCGTCTCGGCGGAAATCCGGTGCCACTTGGCGCGCGGCACGTCGTCCAGGGTGCGCATGTTGTGCGAGCGGTCGGCCAGTTTGACCAGGATGACGCGCACGTCGCGCGCCATTGCCAGCAGCATCTTGCGGAAGGACTCGGCCTGGTTCTCTTCGCGGGTGTTGAACTGCAGCTTGTCCAGCTTGGTCAGGCCGTCGACCAATTCGGCCACCGGAGCGCCGAAGCGCTCGATCAGTTCGGGCTTGGTGACGCCGCAGTCTTCGATCGCGTCATGCAGCAGGGCCGCCATCAGGGCCTGCGCGTCCAGCTTCCACTGGGCGCATTGCGCGGCGACCGCAATCGGATGGGTGATGTAGGGCTCGCCGTTGGCACGGATCTGACCCAGATGGGCCTCGTCGGCAAAGCGGTAGGCCTGGCGCACCTGCTCGATCTCTCCCGCGTCCAGGTAGTCCAGCTTAGCCGTGAGCGCAGCAAAGCTGGCCGCCGCCGCCTTGGCTTGCGCGGAGACGGAAACGGCAGGCGCCGAACGCTTGCGTTTGCCTGAGGAGGGGTCGAGCACCGCACTCATCCCTCAAATGTAGCGCGAGGCCCCCAAGCCGGGAAACGGACAAGAAAAAAGCACCGCCAGGCGGTGCTTTTGCTGGGGGGCGGGACAGACCCACCGGGGTACGCGCGCAGGCGGGTCAGCCGGGAACTTTTTTCAGCATCTCCAGGCCGATCTTGCCTTCTGCGATCTCGCGCAGGGCGGTCACGCCGGGCTTGTTCTTGCTTTCGATTTTCGCGGCGTGGCCCTGGCTCAGCATGCGGGCCCGGTAGGTCGCAGCCAGCACCAGCTGGAAACGGTTGGGGATCTTTTGCAGGCAGTCTTCGACGGTGATGCGGGCCATGAAAGCGCTCCGGGTTCAGATGATGTGCAGGGCCTTAAAGGTGTCGGCCCGGGTTCGCCGCTGGGCCGAGAACTTCAGCCGCTGGGCGTGAACGATGGTTTTGAGGTCGAACAGCGCTCGCTCAAATAACTCGTTGATTATAACGAAGTCGAATTCCCGGGCCTGGGCCATTTCTTCGGCGGCGTTCTTCAGGCGCAGCTCGATGACCTCGGGGCTGTCTTCGCCGCGGCGTTCCAGACGGGCGCGCAGTTCCTCCCAGCTGGGGGGCAGGATGAAGATCAGGACGGCGTTGGTGAAGATGCGCTTGATCTGGACCGCGCCCTGGAAGTCGATCTCCAGGATCACGTCAGCGCCCGAGGCGATGCGTTCCTCGATGGCCTTCTTGGAGGTGCCGTAGCGGTTGCCGTGGACGTTGGCCCATTCGACGAAGGCATCGGCCAGCACCATGGCATCGAATTCCTGGGGGGAGACGAAGAAGTACTCGCGCCCGTGCTTTTCCTGGCCGCGCGGGGCCCGCGTGGTGTGCGAGACCGAGGGCTGCACCTGGGCGTCCAGCTCCAAGAGCGCCTTGACCAGGCTGGATTTGCCTGCGCCGCTGGGCGCCGCGACGACGAAGAGGTTGCCTGGGTAGTCCACGGAGAAAGCCTTTATTCGATGTTCTGCACCTGTTCGCGCATCTGCTCGATCAGCACCTTCATGTCGACCGAGATGCGGGTGAGCTCGAGGGCGGCCGACTTGGAGCCGAGGGTGTTGGCCTCGCGGTGCAGTTCCTGGATCAGGAAGTCCAGGCGCTTGCCGATCTCACCACCCTTGGCGAGCAGTCGCTCGATCTCGTCCAGGTGGGCGCCCAGGCGGGTGAGTTCTTCGGCCACGTCGATCCGGATTGCGAAGGCGGTGGCTTCGGCCAGGGCGCGGTCCTGTGCGGCCTCGGAGGGTGCGCTGGCGCCGGCCTGGGCGCCCAGGCCCATGGCGTCTTTCCAGCGCTCGAGAAAGCGCGCACGTTGCTGTTCGACCAGGCGGGGTACCAGGGGATGGGCCTGCGCCGCCAGCGCACGCAGCTGCGTCAGGTGCCCGCGCAGCATTTCCGTGAGGCGCGCACCTTCGCGCGCGCGGGCCGAGAGCAGGGCCTGCAGCGCCTGTTCGGCCAGCGGCATCAGCGCTGCGCCGGCCTCGGCCGCGCCGGCCTGGCCCGCGGCGGCCAGCCTGAGCACGTCGGCCACCCCCAGGGGGCGCGCGTCCGGCAGGTCCCGACGGATCTGGTCCTGCAGGGTGCGCAGGCGCTGCACGAACTCGGTATCGGGTTCGCGCAGGTCGGTGGCGGTGGGGGTCTCCAGACCGGCGCGCACTTCCACCTTGCCGCGCTTGAGCCTGGACTGCAGCAGTTCGCGCAGCGCCGGTTCGTGCTGGCGCAGGTCTTCGGCGAGGCGCAACGACAGGTCCAGGAAGCGGCTGTTGACCGCGCGGATCTCCACCCCCAGCCGCGCCGGCGCATGACCGACCGCTGCCGCAGCGCCGTCGGACTGGGCGCTGGCGTAGCCGGTCATGCTGTAAACTGTCATTGTTAACTTTTGATCTATTTTTCAGGGCCGGGCGGGAACTTTGAGGCGGCACTGCCTGCGGCCTTCTTCATTATGTCAAAGCTCCTCCCTGCCGCCCTGCCGGCCGGCACGCGCGTCGGCGGCTATCGCCTGCTGCGCAAGCTCTCGGCCGGTGGCTTCGGGATCGTGTACCTGGCTGTCGCGCCCGACGGCCAGCAGGTCGCCGTCAAGGAGTACCTGCCTGCGTCCCTGGTCACGCGCGCGCCGGGCCAGTGCCAGCCTCAGGTGCCGCCCGACAAGCTTTCCCTGTACCGCCTGGGTCTCAAGAGCTTTTTCGAGGAGGGCCGGGCCCTGGCCCAGATCTCGCACCCCTCGGTGGTGGGCGTCCTCAATTTCTTCCGAGAGAACGACACGGTTTATATGGTCATGAACCACCTGGAAGGCGCCACCTTGCAGGATTTCATCCTGGCCGCGCGCGACCTGCGCCAGGCGCGCGTGTTTTCGGAGGCCGCCATCCGCTCGCTGTTCGACGAGGTGCTGCGAGGCCTGCGGATCGTGCACCAGCTCAAGATGCTGCACCTGGACCTCAAGCCCGCCAACCTGTTCGTCACCGACGACGACCGCGCCGTCATGCTGGATTTCGGTGCGGCCCGCGAGGTGCTCTCCAAGGGGGGACAGTTCGTGCGGCCGATGTACACGCCGGGCTTTGCCGCGCCCGAGATGTACCGGCGGGACCAGCCTCTGGGCCCCTGGACCGACATCTACGCGATCGGCGCCAGCCTCTACGCCTGCATGCAGGGCGGTCCGCCGCCCGAAGCGCCGCAGCGACAGAACGACGACGGCTTGGGCCCTGCGCTGGCGCGCCTGCGAGCGGCCTACTCCGATCGCCTCATCGATGTGGTGCGCTGGTGCATGGAGCTCGACGCGCTGCGCCGACCCCAATCAGTCTTCGCGCTGCAGCGGGCCCTGAGCCGCGAGGCGCCATGAGGTTCTCCGTCTTCCAGGTAAGCCGACGCGGCGGGCGCGCCCGCAATGAAGACCGCATGGGCTACTGCTACACCCGCGAGTCGGCCCTGTTCGTGCTGGCCGACGGCATGGGGGGACATCCGGGGGGCGACCGCGCCGCGCAGATCGCCCTGCAGACCCTGGCGGCGCGCTTCCAGCGCGAGGCGCTGCCGCAGGTCGCCTGTCCGGCCACCTTCCTGGCGACGGCGCTGCTCGCGGCGCACCAGGCCATCACCCGACACGCCCAGGCGCAGGGGCTGAGCGACCCGCCGCGCACCACCCTGGTCGCGGCCCTGGTGCAGGCCGGTGCCCTGACCTGGATTCACTGCGGCGACTCGCGGCTGTACCTGGTGCGCGACGGGCAACTGCTCGCGCGCACACGCGACCACTCGTATGTGGCCCACCGGGTGTCGGCGGGTCGGGGCGACGAAGCCGTTCATCGCAACCTGCTGTTCACGTGCCTGGGATCGCCTTCAGACCCGATCCACGACCTGGGCGGTCCGGTGCGCCTGCGTCAGCAGGACAAGTTCCTCCTGTGCTCCGACGGCCTCTGGGACAGCCTGCCCGAACCGCAGATCGTGCAGCGCCTGCGGTCCCTGCCGGTGCACGAGGCGGTGCCGCAACTGGCCGAAGAGGCCTTGCACGCTGGCGGCCCGCAGGGGGACAACGTCACACTCGTCGCGGTGGAATGGGAGACGCCTGCAGCGGCCGACTCGCTGCATGGCGTGTCCACCGAGGGTCTGAGTCAGGACGGCTTCGGCTCCACCATCCAGTGCGAGCGGTCGCAGGCCCTGGATGCGGCGGCCGACGACCTCGACGACGCCGCCATCGAGCGCTCCATCGCGGAAATCAATGCCGTGATCCGGCGTCTCAAGGGCCAATAGCCGCCTGGCTTTCCGGGGGTCGGGGCGCATTGTTAGCATTCCCGTCCATGACCTCATTCCAAAGAAGCGGCGGCCGCCGCGCCGACCAGCTGCGCCCCGTGCGCATCACCCGTGGTTTCACGATCCATGCCGAGGGCTCGGTCCTGATCGAGTTCGGGCAGACGCGTGTTCTGTGTACCGCCTCCGTCGAGGACAAGGTGCCACCGCACAAGCGCGGTAGTGGCGAGGGCTGGGTGACCGCCGAATACGGCATGCTGCCGCGCGCCACCCACACCCGCGGCGACCGTGAAGCCGCCCGCGGCAAGCAAAGCGGGCGCACCCAGGAGATCCAGCGCCTGATCGGCCGCTCACTGCGCGCGGTGTTCGACCTCAAGGCGCTGGGCGAGCGCACCCTGCACCTGGATTGCGACGTGCTGCAGGCCGATGGCGGCACCCGCACCGCCGCCATCACCGGGGCCTTCGTGGCCGCCCAGGACGCGGTGAACCTGCTGCTGGCGCAGGGCAAGCTGGCCGCGTCGCCCGTGACCGGACCGGTGGCGGCGATCTCGGTGGGCATCGTGCAGGGCACGCCGCTGCTGGATCTCGAATACACCGAAGACGTCGCCTGCGACACCGACATGAACGTGGTCATGACCGGCGCCGGCCACTTCGTGGAGGTGCAGGGCACCGCCGAGGGCGTGGCCTTCACCCGCGCCGAGATGGACCGCTTGCTGCAGCTGGCTGAAAAAGGCATTGCCGAACTGGTGGCTCTGCAGGCGCAGACCCTGCAACGTCCGCTGACCGCGGCTGCCTGAGCGCCTGATGATCGACACCCTCGTGCTGGCCTCCAACAACCGGGGCAAACTCGCCGAGCTGCAGGCCATGTTCGCGCCCCTGGGCGTGAAGCTGGTGTGCCAGGCCGACTTGGGGCTCGGCGAGGCCGAGGAGCCGCACCGCACCTTTGTGGAGAACGCGCTGGCCAAGGCGCGCCACGCGGCCCGCCAGAGCGGTTTGCCCGCGCTGGCCGACGACGCGGGCCTGTGCGTGGACGCCTTTGGCGGCCTGCCCGGTGTGGACACGGCCTACTACGCCACGCAGTTCGGTTATCCCAAGGGTGACGACCACAACGTGACCGCGCTCCTGCAGCAGATGCAGGGCGTGGAAAACCGCCGCGCCGCGCTGGTCAGCACCCTGGTGGCGATGCGCAGTGCCGACGACCCCGAGCCGCTGATCGCGGTGGGCCGCGCCGCGGGGGAGATCACCCGCACGCCCGTGGGCGAGCATGGCTTCGGCTTCGACCCGGTGATGTACATCCCCGCCTTTGGCAAGACCTTCGCGCAGCTGCCGCCCGAGGTGAAGAACGCCAACAGCCACCGCGGACAGGCCGCACGCGAGATGCTGCGGCTGATGCGGGAGCGCTGGTGAACGCGTCGGCTGCGCC
>CAZUKC010000049.1:0-5087 GCA_964620375.1 uncultured Ramlibacter sp.
CAGCACACGTTGGACAAGGTGCGCCGGCAGCACGACATGATCGTCGAGAAGAAATCGGGCGGCGTGGTGATCGCCAGGAAGGACTGAGACCATGAAGAAGACCGCACTCCTGGCCGCATCCCTCCTATGCGTGGATCTCGCCGGGGCCACCTGTCTGGCTGGCACCTGCGGCGCTGCGACCAAGTACGAGGTGAACGTCCTGTCCGTCTCCCTTTGCCAGAGCTCGTCCTGCACCAGCCCGGTCACGGTGGGGTCGTCATCACAGTCATTCGACATCGCCTCGGCCGCGCCATCGGCTCCTATGCAAGCTTTGACAGCGTCACGACTGGCACCTACACCCACATCCAGGTGGTCGTGAGCCGCAGCTTCACGATTTCCGGCTCCGCCCTCGGCTGCGGCGCTGTGACCTCGCAGTCGCTCTCGGTCCCAAACAACAATCCAGGCGGAACGCTGGATAACGCGATGGCGGCCCTGGGCGTCACCTGGAACGATCTTTCCAAAACGCAGCTCAAGGTCATCGCGGCGCTCTCCGCGCCGATCACGATCTCGCGGACGGCTCCGATGCCGAATCTATCTGTGCGCTTCGGAACGACCAACGGCCTGATGTGCCTGGGAGGCACGGCCTACCCTTCGCCCCCCGACATCAGCATCGTCGTTCAATAACCGCCGGGGGACGGCCACCTCAGCGCCCCGGCGGCCGCGCCTGCAGGCGCTCCTGAATCAAAGGCAGCTTGTCCTCATAGACCATGCCTGAAGTACTGCGTGGCGCAGGCCCCGGAAAGTAGCGGGCCAGCCAGGCGCGCAGGCTCTCGAACTCGCCGGGCCGCACCAGTGGGTCGTGGCTGTTGCCGGGGTAGCGGTAAGAAGTGAGGTTCTCCGGGTGCGACGCAAACTTGCGCTCGAAACCCACCGCGGGCTGCGCCCTCGTCCCCATTGCCCAGGGATCTTCATCCTCGTTGGACGACCACATCGGCAGACGGGTGTCCCACTTCCACAGGTGCTCGTAGGCGGCGTTCAGGCTCTGCTTGTGACAGATCCCGCCCTTGACCTGGGGTTCGGCCCGGTCCCAGAAATACACCGTGCGGCAACCCTCGGAGTGGCCGCTCAGGAGGATCGGCAGCGGGCTGATCGCCTTGAGCCACTGCACCACCTGGGCGATGTCATCACCACGCGCCGACAGGCGGGCCGGATTGCGCGCGGTATAGACACCCTCGCGAAAGCGCTCGCCCGCCCGGCGCAGGGCTTCCTCCTGGCTGCCGCCGGGACAACCGGTCTTGTTGCCGGGGCGGGTCACGAACTCCGGCGTGACCACCGCAAAGCCCTCGCGGTAATAGAACTGGGCCACGTGGGTCTCCCAGCCCCATTGCCCGCCGCATCCGTGGTTGTGGATCACGATGCCGCGCAGGCCGGGTGTCTCACGCAGCATCACCTCGAACTTGGCCGGATAGACCGCCCCGTACAGGGGCAGGAAGAAGACGCTGCGATCCAGCACATTGGCGGCCAGGGCCTTGTCGTAGGCCGGGGCGTGGCGCCAGTCCTGTGCCTGGCCGGACAGGCCCGCCAGGGCGAAGCCTGCGACCCCGGCCCATCGGGCAAGAGAACCCAGAATGCGCATATGCGTCTCCCGAAACATCTGTCCCCCGAAACGCGCAAAGCTTATCAGCCTCAGGATCTGCGTCCGACTTGAGCGAAGATCGGCGGGTCCGCACTGCACGACTTGCCGTATGTCCACCCGCGAACGCCTCGACCCCGCCCTACTCGCCCACCTGCAGTCCTGGGTAGGCCGCACCACCACCCTGGACGACCTCGTCACGCCCACGCCACTGCGCGCCCTGTCGGCCACACTCGATCGCGACGACGACTCGCCACATGCCGGTACGACGCTGCCTCCGCTCTGGCACTGGCTCTTCTTCCTGCCGATGGACAAGGCGCGCGAAATAGGCCCTGACGGCCACGCGCACCGCGGCGCCTTCCTGCCCCCAGCGCCCCTGCCGCGACGCATGTGGGCAGGTGGACGCTTCGCCTGGGACACCGACAACCCGCTGCGCGTGGGCGACCCGATCCATCGCATCTCGCGTATCCAGTCGGTCACGCACAAGTCGGGCCGCAGCGGCGACCTGCTGTTTGTGGTGGTGCGCCACGAGATCAGCAACCGCCGCGGCCTGTCCCTCACCGAGGAACACGACATCGTCTATCGCGACGCGCCTCAGCCTGACCAGGCGCTGCCCGCACCGGTCCCGGCGCCGCCTGCAGGCGCGTGGCACCGCGAGCTCATACCCGACGATGTGCTGCTGTTTCGCTACTCGGCGCTGACCTTCAACGGCCATCGCATCCACTACGACCGCCGCTACGTGACCGACACCGAAGGCTATCCGGGCCTGGTGGTGCATGGCCCGCTGATCGCAACGCTGCTGGCAGACCTGGTGGCACGCGCACGGCCCCAGGCGCGCATGCGCCGCTTTGAGTTCAAGGCCCTGCGTCCCACCTTCGACGGGCGGCCGATGCAGGTGCACGGCACGCCCTCGGCCGATAGCCGCATGGTCTCGCTCTGGGCGCAGGACCACGAAGGTTGGCTCACGATGCAGGCCAGCGCCCAGCTCGAAGACTGAGCGCGGTGCGAGTCATCGCTCGCGTCGGTGGCTCCAAAGGAGCAGCGAGCCACTGGCGATCGCGATCACCGTCAGCGCCCCATAGCCCGCACGGTAGGTTCCCAGCAGAGAGGACAGGCCGCCGAACAGCGAGGGACCGACCAGCCCGCCCAGGAAAGTGAAGGCCAGCGTACCCCCAGTCGCCAGGCTGGCCTGACCCGCTGGCGCGCGCCGCGCAACCTCGGCCAGGTACACGCCGTTCCAGCCGATGGCCGAGGCACCGAACACCACCAGCACCGCGATCACCACCGCGCGCGGCGTCTGCGGCGCGAACGTGGCGGCGATCAGCGCGCATGCCGCCATCAGACCGGCCAGCATCACCAGCGTACGAAACGCCCCCAGCCCCCGGTCGGCCACGTAGCCCCACACGATGCGCCCGCTCACGCCCCCCATCTGCGAGAAGGAAAGCACCAGACCGGCAGCGACCAGACCATAGGCCAGCTCGGTGTGCAGGAAGGTCACCAGGTAGGTGGTCAGCGACATCTGCACGATACAGAACATGAACGAGCAGGCCGCCATGGTGGCGAGCGAGCGGTGCGACAGCACCAGGCGTATGGGCTGGACCAGACTGGACAGGCGGATACGCTGGGCTGGATCACGATCGTCGTCGAACCCCGCCCGCAGAGGCTGGCTCAGAACGGCGCACAGGACGGAGACGGCCGCGACGACCAGCAGGCTGGCCTGCCAACCCGCCATCAGCGTGAGGGAGGGGACGATAGCGCCCCCCAGCATGAAACCTGCCGGCACGCCCGTCTGCTTGATCGAGAACACCAGCGACATGCGATGCGGCGGGGTGGTGCGTGCCAGCACATGAGAGCTCGCCGGCGTGATCGGGCCGTAGCCCAATCCGACCAACAGCGCGCCCAGCGCCAGCATCGGTAACCACCCGCAGGCGCACAGGGACAGCCCCAGCGCGCAGATCACCAGGCCACATTGACTCACGCGGATCGCGCCCCACCGCGTCACCGCCACGCCACCGGTGAGGCTGGCGATCATCGCGCCCACATAGGTGATGGACACGAACACGCCCACCAGCGCGGGCGACACCTCGAGACCCGCTGCGACCTGCGGCGCCATCACCGGCACGGTGATCTGCGCCATCGCCACCATGGACTGGATCGCCAGCGTCAACGCCAGCGGCAGCCAACTGCCAGTCTCCGGGCTGGATCTCACTCGGGCTTCACGCCGGCCTTCACCAACAGGCCGCCCAGCACATCGATCTCTTGCCTCAGGTGCGCGCGCAGGGCCTCGGGCCGGGCGCGCTCGAGCGGTACGGCCGCAACGCCCATACCCTCCAGACGCTGACGCACCTCAGGGTCCGCCACCGCCTTTTGCAGCGTGGCCGTCAACAGGTCCAGCACCGGCTTGGGCGTTCCCTTGGGTGCGTACAGCCCGAAGGAGATGTTGATGTCGAAGCCCTGCACCCCGGCCTCGGAGATCGCCGGCACCTCGGGCAGTTGCGGCAAGCGGGTCCTGCCCGCCGCGGCATAGGCCTTGATACGACCAGACTTGACCGAGGGCACGGTGCCCGAGGTCTGGTCGCACAGCACGTCGACCTGACCGCCCATGAGGTCGTTCAGGGCCGGACCGGTACCCTTGTACGGAATCTCGTTGAGCTTCACGTTCAGCGTGTTCATCATCATCAGGCCGCACAGGTGGGACGCCGAGCCCACACCCGCGTGCGCCAGGCTGACCTTGCCCTGGTTGGCACGCAGGTAGGCGATGAACTCGCCCAGGTCGCGGGCCGGAAAGTTGGCACGGGTGGCAATCAGCATCGGGCCACTGGTGGCCGAGCCAATCGGCTCGAAATCATCGACCGGGTTGTACGGCAGGGACTTGTACATCACCGAATTGGTCGCGTGGCTCACGTGGATCATGAGCAGGGTGTAGCCGTCCGGGCGCGCGCGTGCCACTCGGGCCGTGCCGATGCTGCCGGAGGCGCCCGCCGGGTTTTCCACCAGCACCTGCTGGCCCAGGATCCGCTGGAATGCTCCGGCGAAAACCCGCGTGATGACGTCACCCGGACCACCTGGCGCGTAAGGCATGACCATGGTGATCGGCCGGTTCGGAAAGTCCTGGGACAGGACCTGCGGAGCGATTGCGGCAAGACAGCTCGCGAGCAATAGGCGTAGTGAGCGACGAAGCATGGGGTCTCCTCGTGATGCTTGACAGAACAAGGGGCGGTGGATCAGGCCAGGAGCAGTCTACGGATTTCCTCGGGCGCGAGTTCCTTCAGCGGCGCGGCGCCGCCTTGAGGAATGCCCACCTGCGTCGCGTTCAGAAGCATGGACACCATCACGTAGGTGCCACTGAGCACCGTCAGGTCAATCACCGCCTGTTCGCCCATGCGGGTCACGGCCTCCTGCCAGAGCGCGTCGGGCACACGGTGGTTCAGCGTGAGTTGCACGCAGTAGTCGTACACCAGACGTTCGTCTTCCT
>CAZUKC010000049.1:5097-9892 GCA_964620375.1 uncultured Ramlibacter sp.
TGGCGCAGTTCGTCCATCACCGCATCAGACAGGCCAGCGCGTCGGGCAATGGGCTCATGGGCCCACCACTCGTATTGCGCATTGGCGATACGCGCCTGGATCAGGATGGCAAATTCGTTCAGGCGCTTGTTCACCGAGGTGCGAAAGCGCAGGTAGTCCAGCAGGTCGAAGCAACGCCGCGCCATGTCGGGGCTGCGCAGGAGTGCGTTGTAGGGGCCGCCCAGCGCGGCGCTGGACACCTTCAGAATGTCGTCGGCCAGGGGCTTGACGGGTGTCGGAAGGTCCTCGTAGGCCAGTTGGGTGAGTCGTTCGGTCATGGCGGCTTGCTGTGGCGTGTCGATCCCCCATTGTGCGGGGCCTGACAAGCCGCAGTAGAACCAGGGGCGATCGCTGCGATCGCCCCCGCGCTCACTGATTCAGGACCGTGATGCTCACGCGCCGGTTGCGCGGGTCGGCCGGATTGGCCGGAACGAAGGGCGCGGTATCTGCGACGCCCTCGATGCGCTGGAAGCGCTGGTAGGCCACGCCTGCTCCCTGCATCAGCTGGCGGGTCGCATCGGCACGCTCGGTGGACAGCGTCCAGTTGTTGCGGCCGCTATCAGGCGCGAAGCCCAGGCTGTCGGTATGACCGCGGATCGCCACCTTGTTCGGCAGGTCCTTGATCGACTTGGCCACCTCGGTCAGGAGTTGGGCCGCCTTCGGATCGAGCTGGTTGGTGCCGAGCCTGAACATCGAGTAGTCGGCCTTGTCGATGATCTCGATGCGCAGGCCGTCTGGCTCGCGGGTGATGTTCACCTGGTCCTGCATCGACTTCAGCTGCTTGTTTTCGGACAGCTTTTCCTTGAGCTCTTTCTCGAGCTTCTCGAAGTTCTCGCGGTCCTGCTTGGCCTTGCCGGACTCTCCGGGCCCGGCCTGCCCGCGCCCGTCCTGGCCCGACTCGCCCTCCTGCGTGCCGCCTTGGGATTCGGGCGTGAGGCGCTCGAGCAGCGCGGTCTGCTTGGCGGTGAAGGGAAAGCCGTCGGGGTCGATCACCGAGCGGCCTCCGAGCAGGCCGTTGGAGCCGGCCAGTTCACCGAACTGGATCTGGCTGTGGGACGAGGGTCGGAAGTAGTCGGCCACGCTCTTGCGCTGGTCCTCGTTGGAGGCGCCCAGCAGCCACATCAGGAGGAAGAAGGCCATCATGGCCGTCATCATGTCGGCCAGCGCGATCTTCCAGGCACCGCCGTGCGCGCCGCCGTGACCATCCTCCAGGATGATCTTCTTGATGATGGGACGTACCGGCTCCTCGGCCGGTGCCGCACCTTCCGCCGGCGCCTCGGTCGCAGGCGCGGCTGCCGCCTCGGGGGCGGCAGCGGGCGCGGCGGCGGGCTTTTCTTCCTCGGCGACTGCGGCTTCGGCCATCAGGATCCTCGCAAGCTGTCGAACACTTCAGCGAAGCTCGGTTGGTTGTCGTGACTGATGCACGCCCGCGCGGTTTCGATCATCACCGGCTGCGGGAAGCCCCGCAGGTTGGCCACGATCATTTCCTTGATCACGTTATAGATCTGGCCCTCTTCGTCAATGATCTGCGCCAGTCGGCCAGCCCAGGGGTCGAACATGCCGTAGGACATGAACACCCCCAGCATGGTGCCCACCAGCGCCGCGCCAATCAGCGCGCCCAGCACCGGCGGGGGCTGATCGATGGCGCCCATGGTCTTGATCACGCCCAACACGCAGGCCACGATACCCAGCGCGGGCAGGCCGCCGGCGATCGCCGCCAGCGCACCTGAGGCCTTCATGGCGTCGTGGTGGTGGGTCTTGATCGCCGTCTTCATGATGTCTTCGACGGTGTCGGCTTCCAGGTTGCCCTGCGAGATCACCGCCAGACGCAGGGGGTCGCAAATCATCTGCACGATGAAGTGGTCCTTGGCCAGCTTGGGGAACTCACCAAAGATCGGGCTGGAGTCGGGGTTCTCGACGTGGGCTTCCAGGGCCACCACGCCTTCCTTCTTCATCACACCCAGGAGCTTGCCTACCAGCACCATCACGGCCAGGTAGTCGGCCTGCTTCCACTTCGGGCCGGAGATGCACTTGGCGATACCGCCCATGGCGGACTTGAAGATCGGGAAGCTGTTGGCCATCAGAGAGGCGCCGATGGCGGCGCCCAAGATGATGACGATCTCGATCGGCGCGGCCTTGATGATGGGCGCCATCTTGCCGCCGGCCGCGATATAGCCGCCGAACACCGTCGCGAACACCACCAGCAAGCCAACGAAGAAAAACATGACGGACCTTTAATACTAAAAGACGCACCACAGGCCGATGCACCATCCGAGCACCAGCTGGAACAGGAGATCGATGAGGCCCCCGAGGGCCATGGCCGGCACACCGAGGTACAGCACGCACAGAAAGATGCCCAGCGGCGTCGGCCTGGCCCCCGGAATGTCCAGGGCCAGCGCGTGGTGAGCGTTCTTCTTGCGGTCGGCCATATTGCCTGTTCCCCTGTCATTTATCGGCACGGACGGCCGCAACTTGACCCCTGGTTTTAGGCTTCGCATATTATGGTGCGATGAATGTCGTGTGGAATGAGATAAGCCGAAATAATTGGGAGCTATTTCACAAGCAGCACGGCGGAGGCCTCGAGCAGGCATGGGCCTATGGCCAGGCCCTCCAAACCCTCAAAGTTCGCATCCTTCGAGCGGCCCTGATGGACGGCACGCACTTGGTCGGTATCGCCCAGTTCATGGCCCGGCGCATCGCGGGCTACCTGACGCTAGCCTCCTGCACCCGCGGGCCGGTCTGGCACCCCGACTTGGCGCCGGCCGACCGCGCGCTTGGCCTGCGCGCGCTGCGCAAGTCCCTGCCCCTGCGCCCCCTGCGGGTGCCCCTGTTCTCGCCCAACGCCCCAGCCTCGCCCGAGATCGACCGGGAGACCGCTGGCCTGTGGCGCGTCATGACCGGCTATTCCACCGTCATGCTGGACCTGCGCAAGCCGGTGGCGCAACTGCGCGGCGACCTTGAAAGCAAATGGCGCAACCGTCTGGTCAAGGCGGAAAACGAGGCGCCCTTCACCGCCCGCGTCGAACCCAACCTGCCCGAGTGCCTGCGCCTGCTCGAACGCGAGACGCAGCAGCGGTCCGAGAAGAAGTTCCACGGCCTGCCCACCAGCTTCGTACAGGCCTACATCGACGCGGCGCCCTCGCGCGAGCAGGGTTTCGCGGTGAGCTGGGCGCAGGCCCGCAAGGAAACGACGGCGGCCATGCTGTTCCTGATCCACGGCAGCGGCGCCACCTACCACGTGGGCTGGTCCGACGAGGCCGGTCGCAAGGCCAGCGCGCACAACCTGCTGCTGTGGCGCGGCATTGAATACCTGAAGAAACTGGGGATCGAGCGACTGGACCTCGGGGGCGTGAACACCCGCCACCTGCCAGGCATCTCCCGCTTCAAGCTCGGCGCGGGCGGGCGCCCCCTCACCCTGGCTGGCACCTACTTTTGAACGACGCTCCGACATGACGCACGCCACCGCGCCACTGCCCTCCAACCCCGCCCGCGCCGCGCGGCGTCGGCGCACCGGCGCCGCGGCGGCAGGCCTGGCCGCCCTCTTGCTGCCCGCGCTGGCCTGGGCCAACTGGACCAAGGTGGGCGAAAGCGAACTGGCCACGCTGTACATGGACCGCAGCTCGATCCAGCGCGAGGAAAACGTCGTGCGGGTGTGGGAGATCCAGGACCTGAAGGCGCCCGACGCCGATGGTGTGCGCTCGCGGCGCTACCTGAACGAATACGACTGCAAGTACCAGATGTACCGTATCAGTAGCATGACCAGCTACTCGGGCCCGATGCTCACGGGCCAGAAGCTGTTCGATGTGGACACCAAGGGCTTGTGGCGCAAGGTCGGCGGCCTGAGCCCGTTCACACTGAGTTTCGTGATCCACTGCGGCCGCTGAATCCGGCCGCCCCGCCCGGCGGGCGCGGGCAGGTCAGGACGCGCTGATCTTGCGGCCGTTCAGGGGCTGGACCGGGCGCGCGTTCATCTTGATCGGGAAGTTGTCGAGCATTTCCTTCTGGATACCGATCGGCGCCTTCATCACAAAGTACTGCACCCCCTCGGTACAGGGCGGCGTGGTCAGCGAACCCTCGTAGGCGTAGTGCGCCATCGA
This sequence comes from uncultured Ramlibacter sp., assembly GCA_964620375.1. Taxonomy (GTDB): domain Bacteria; phylum Pseudomonadota; class Gammaproteobacteria; order Burkholderiales; family Burkholderiaceae_C; genus Ramlibacter. The sequence continues at coordinate 9,234 of CAZUKC010000049.1, forward strand.
CTCCGGCAGCAGGGTGCTCGGGTTGACGGACACGCTGGATACCGTCACCTCGGGGCCGGCCTTGGGTGGCATGTGCTTCCAGATAGACCACAGCGCACGATTTTGGGCGGCGGATTCACGCATCATCACCGCCATCACGACCACCTTGCCGTTGGCGTTCTTGTGCACCAGATGCAGCCCCATCGCCGCGGGTTTGCCGTCCACCTGCTCCTGGCTGGGGCGATGGAAGGTCACGTGCTGCAGCTCGTAAGACTCGGCGCCCACCTTCAGGATGCTCCCCGGCGGGACATTGACCTGCACACCCCGGCCGTCGTTGACGATGCGCAGCACACCGGGCTTGTATTCCGTCTTGAGGACGGCAGCAGACTTCTCGAAGGGGCCGGCGATGTTCAGGGGCGCCTGCGCCTTGCCGTTGCCGCAGGTGGCAAACTTATTGCCCCACCTGTCCGGTCCGAGTTCGCCGTCATAGCCCCACTGGACGCTCTGGCCATCGGCGCCACCGCCCTTCATCTTCTTTTCGAAGGCAAGGATTTCCTCGTGCAGACGCTTGAGTTCCTTCTCGTGGTCCTTGAGGGTCTTTTCGGCAACGTACATCCGCTTGTCCACGTCGGACGTCTTGGTCAGGGTGACCACGGACAGGGTGCCCAGCACGGCAAACA
>CAZUKC010000050.1:0-9890 GCA_964620375.1 uncultured Ramlibacter sp.
GGTGAAGTTCGAGAATGTGGAAGAAGGTCTGACCGTCGCCAAGCAGGTGGACGAAGTCACCGGTCTGGCCACGCTGGTCGTGATCGACCCCAAGCGCCGTGGCTCCGCCAAGGTGGTGCGTCCGCAGGTGAAGCTGGTCGATGCCGGCGGTGCCGAGGTGAAGATCCCTGGTACCGACCACTCGGTGACCATCGGCTTCCAGGTCGGCGCGCTCATTCAGGTGCGTGACGGCCAGGACGTGGGCCCCGGCGAAGTGCTGGCCCGCATTCCGATCGAAGGCCAGAAGACCCGCGACATCACCGGTGGTCTGCCCCGCGTGGCCGAACTCTTCGAAGCCCGCTCGCCCAAGGACAAGGGCGTGCTGGCCGAGATGACCGGCACCGTGTCCTTCGGCAAGGAGACCAAGGGCAAGATTCGCCTGCAGATCACCGATCCGGATGGCAAGGTCTGGGAGGAACTCGTGCCCAAGGAGAAGAACATCCTGGTGCACGAAGGCCAGGTGGTGAACAAGGGCGAGAGCGTGGTGGACGGTCCGGCCGATCCGCAGGACATTCTGCGCCTGCTCGGCTCCGAAGAACTCGCGCGCTACATCGTTGACGAAGTCCAGGACGTCTACCGTCTGCAGGGCGTGAAGATCAACGACAAGCACATCGAGGTGATCGTTCGCCAGATGCTGCGTCGCGTGGTCGTCGAGAACCCGGGCGATTCGTCCTACATCGCGGGCGAGCAAGTCGAGCGCTCCGAGATGCTCAATACCAACGAGGCGCTGCAGTCCGAGGGCAAGATCCCCTCGACTTACAGCAACCTGCTCCTGGGCATCACCAAGGCCTCGCTGTCGACCGATTCGTTCATCTCCGCGGCTTCCTTCCAGGAGACCACCCGCGTGCTGACCGAAGCGGCGATCATGGGCAAGCGCGACGAGCTGCGTGGCCTGAAGGAAAACGTGATCGTGGGCCGCCTGATCCCGGCCGGCACCGGCATGGCCTACCACCAGGCCCGCAAGGTCAAGGACGCGATGGACGAGGCCGAGCGCCGCGCCATCGCCGAAGCCGAAGCCAGCGAGCTGGCGGGCGAGGGCGCTGCCTCCTCCGAGACCAGTGAGGGCGCGGCGGCCGAATAAGCCCCGTCCCTGGACTGCGCGCCCCGCGCCGGGTTTTCCCGGGCGGGGCGTTTTTCTTTTGGGGGCTGGCGAGCCTTGCTAAGCTCACATCTCCATGACCTCTTCTTTTCTGGCCTGGTCAGTCGCGGCAATCCTGGTGTTCTGGGCGGTGGGTGCCTACAACCGCCTGGTTCGGCTGCGCGCTGAAGTGAGCGCCTGCTTTTTGCAGGTGCAAGGCCAGCTGGAGCAGCAGGTCGGGCTGGTGAACTCCGTCCTGCCGGCGGATCCGCGCGAGACGCTCGACGATGACCTGGCGTTCCTGGCCCAGATCCAGGCCGCCTCGGCGCAATTGGCCGCGTGCCTGGACGCCGCACGGCCGCGTCCCCTGGACCACGAGCGGCTGGCGGCGATTGCCTCGGCGGCCCAGGTGCTGACCCGGGCCTGGGAGCGTGCCGAGCGCGAAGACCTGCATGACCTGGCCGGCCCGCAGCTGCCTGCCGCCCTGACCGAAGACCGCGCCCGGCTGGTGCGCCTGACCGAGGACGCGGTGCAGCAGTTCGACCACGCGGTGGACCGCTACAACCACGCCATCGCGCAGTTTCCCGCCTTGCTTCTGGCCTGGATCTTCGCCTTCAAGCCCGGGCGCCGCTTTTGACTCCAGGCCACCCCACGGCGGCTGCGCCACCTCTTTGGAGCCTGCTGCAGGCGACCGCCGACGTGGTGCGCGCGGTGGACGAAGGCGCATCCGCCACGCCCGCCCTGGCGGCGGTGCCCGCCCCCTTGCGCGCCGGCACGCAGGCCCTGGCCTTCCAGGCCCTGCGCCAATGGGGCCGGGCCCAGGCGCTGCGCGCCCTGCTGGCCCGGCGCGCCCCGCCGGCGCCGGTCGATGCCCTGCTGCGGACCGCGCTCGCCCTGTGCTGGGACCCGCAGCAGGCCCCCTACGAGCCCCACACCCTGGTGAACCAGGCGGTCGAAGCCGCCAAGCGAGACCGCGCCACCGCCGGTCAGGCCAGCTTCGTCAACGCCTGCCTGCGCCGCTTCCTGCGTGAACGCGATACGCTGGTCGCCCAGACCGAGGGCAGCCCGGTGGCGCACTGGAACCACCCCTCGTGGTGGATCACGCGGGTGCGGCGGGACCATCCCGACCACTGGCAGGACATCTTGCGCGCCAGCAATGCGCAGCCGCCCATGACCCTGCGTGTCAACGCCCGGCGTGCCACGCCCCGCGCCCAGCGCGAGGTGCTGGCGGCGGCTGGCATCGTGGCGCATCCCGTGGGGGCGCATGGCCTGGTGCTGCAGCGGCCCCTGCCGGTACACCAGATCCCCGGCTTTGACGACGGGGTGCTGTCGGTGCAGGACGCGGCGGCACAGCTCGCGGCGCCCTTGCTGCTGCAGGGGCTCGTGTCCGCCGCTGGCGGTCGACTGCGGATCCTGGACGCCTGCGCCGCGCCCGGAGGCAAGACCGCCCATCTGCTGGAACTGGCCGATGCCGACATCACCGCCCTGGACGTGGACCCGGCCCGCTGCGAGCGCATCACCCAGACCCTGCAGCGCCTGGGCCTGGCGGCCCGGGTGCTGGCCGCCGACGCAGCCCGTCCCGACATCTGGTGGGACGGTGTGCCCTTTGACGCCATCTTGCTGGACGCACCCTGCACCGCCTCGGGCATCGTGCGCCGCCATCCCGACGTGCGCTGGCTGCGCCGCGAATCCGACATCGCGTCCCTGGCTGCGGCCCAGGCCGCCCTGCTCTCGGCCCTTTGGCCGCTGCTGCGTCCCGGGGGCCGGATGCTGTATTGCACCTGCTCGATCTTCCGGGCCGAGGGCCAGGGGCAGATCGGTTCGTTTCTTGCGCACAACACCGATGCGGTTTTGGGGCCGGCTCCCGGCCATTTGATCCCGCAAAGCGGGGCCAAGGCCGCACCCGTCCCGGACAATTCGTGGAGTGACCACGATGGTTTTTTCTACGCGGTGCTGGACAAGCGCCCCGGGTAGTGCGCCAGCCTGCGCCCGGCGCGCGGCGAAGCCGTGGCCGGCGTTCGTGGTGAGGGCGCTGATTTCCGGGGTGGCCCTGATGATCCTGATGGCGGGAGCCGCCTGGGCCGCCCCGGCCGCCGAGATTCCCGCGCTGCGCGTGGAGCGTACGCCCGAGGGCCTGCTGCTGTCCGCCCAGGTCCGCTTCGAGCTGCCGCCTGCGGCCGACGAGGCGCTGCAAAAGGGCATCCCCCTGTTTTTTGTCGCCGAGGCCGCCCTGACGCGTGACCGCTGGTACTGGTACGACAAAGAGGTCGCGCGCACCAGCCGCCACCTGCGCCTGTCCTACCAGCCCCTCACCCGGCGCTGGCGCCTGCTGGTGTCCAGCGCGCCGATCGGCAACTCGGGTCTGGCCTTGGGGCAGGGGTTCGACACCCGCGACGAGGCCATGGCCGCCGTGCAGCGCATCTCGGGCTGGAAGATCGCCGAGGCCCAGGACGTCGAAGCCGATTCCCGTCACAGCATCGCCCTGCGCTTTCGCCTGGATGTCTCGCAGCTGCCGCGCCCGCTGCAGATCGGGCTGGTGGGGCAGGACGACTGGAACATCAGCGCCACGCGCACCCTGCGCCTGGTCCCCGGCGAGGCGGCGCGATGACACCCGCCACCGGCGACGCCGCGCCGCAGCGCCCGCCCGCGCGCAGTGCCCGCACCTACCGGTGGGCGGTGGCCGTGGGCGCCACCGTCATGGTGGGCATTGGCATCGTGCTGCTGTTCCTGTTGGCGCAGGCCACTGACAACCGCGAGCTGTACGAGCGCAACTACGAGCGCCTGTTCATCGTGAACATGGTGGTGGCCGCGGCGCTGCTGCTGGTGATCGTGTGGATGGGGCTGCGGCTGCTGTCACGCCTGCGCCGTGGCAAGTTCGGCAGTCGTCTGCTGATGCGCCTGGCCCTGATCTTCGCCCTGGTGGGTTTCGCGCCGGGCCTGCTGATTTACGTGGTGTCTTACCAGTTCGTGTCGCGCTCCATCGAGAGCTGGTTCGACGTGCGGGTAGAAGGCGCGCTGGATGCCGGCCTGAGCCTGGGCCGTTCCACTCTGGACATGCTGTCCGAGGACCTGTCGGCCAAGGCCCGGGGCGGCGCCAGCCAGTTGATGGACGTGCCCGACGCCAGCGTCCCCCTGGTGATCGACCGCCTGCGCGAGCAGATCGGCGCCACCGACGTCATCCTGTGGAGCGCCGCAGGGCAGGTCATCGCCAGCGCCGGACAATCGCGCTTCCAGCTGGCCCCGGAGCGGCCCAGTGCTTCGCAGCTGCGGGCCCTGCGTTCGCAGCGGTCCCTGGCGGTGATCGAGGGCCTGGACGAGGGCGGACCCGCCGCCCTCAATCGCTCGCGCATCAAGGCCCTGGCGCTGGTCACGCCCACCAGCGTGGGCCTGTTGTCCGAGACACGGGTGCTGCAGGTCACCCAGGCGCTGCCGGCCACGCTGGTGGCCAACGCGATCGCGGTGCAGGAGGCCAACCGCGAATACCAGGAACGCGCGCTCGGGCGCGAGGGCCTGCGTCGCATGTACATCGGCACGCTGACCCTGAGCCTGTTCCTCTCGGTGTTTGGCGCCATCCTGCTGGCGGTGGTCCTGGGCAACTCGCTGGCCCGACCCCTGCTGCTGCTGGCGGCCGGCGTGCGTGAGGTGGCGGCGGGCGACCTCAGTCCCAAGCCGGTGCTCCAGGGCAAGGACGAACTGGGGGGCCTGACCCGCTCTTTCGCGCAGATGACGCAGCAACTGGCCGATGCGCGCGCCGCGGTCGAAAAGAGCATGGGCGAGGTCGATGCCGCCCGCGCCAACCTGCAGACCATTCTGGACAACCTCACCGCGGGCGTCGTCGTGCTGGACGCGCAGGGCTGCATCGTCGCGGCCAACCCCGGGGCCACGCGGATCCTGCGGGTGCCGCTGGCGGCCCACCAGGGCCGGCCGCTGGCCAGTGTGGAGGGTCTGGAGGCCTTTGGCGCCGCGGTGCAGGCGCAGTTCGACGGCTACCACGCCGAGCGACTGCAGCACTCGCTGGACCACTGGCAGCATTCCTTCGAGCTCCATCCGACAACGCCTGGCGCCCCGGGACCGGCACCTGCCGTGACCCTGGTGGCGCGCGGCGCCGAGATGCCAGCGGACGCCTCGGGGCAGTCCACCCACCTGCTGGTGTTGGACGACATCTCCGAGATTGTCTCCGCGCAGCGCGCGCAGGCTTGGGGCGAGGTGGCGCGGCGTCTGGCACACGAGATCAAGAATCCGCTCACCCCCATCCAGCTGTCCGCCGAGCGCCTGGAGATGAAGCTCACGCCCAAGGTCGAAGAGCCTGAGCGCGCCATCCTGGCCAAGTCGGTGCGCACCATCGTCGAACAGGTCGACGCGATGAAGCGGCTGGTCAACGAGTTTCGCGATTACGCGCGTCTGCCTGCTGCCGAACTCACGCCGATTGACCTGAACGTGCTGGTGGGCGACGTGATGCAGCTGTATTCGACCGAGGCTGCCGCCTCGGGCGCGAACCCGACCCCGGTGCAGTCGCAACTCGATCCGCAGTGCCCGCGCATCATGGGCGACGCGATGCAGCTGCGGCAGGTGATTCACAACCTGCTGCAGAACGCGCAGGACGCCACCGAGGCCAGCGCGGTGCGCGAGGTGACGATTCGCACGCAGTGGAACGAGCCCTCGCGCCGCGTGCGCCTGATCGTGCAGGACACGGGGCCGGGCTTCTCCGACGCTGTCCTCAAGCGCGCCTTCGAGCCCTATGTCACCACCAAGGCCAAGGGCACCGGCCTGGGACTGGCCGTGGTCAAGAAAATCGCCGACGAACACGGCGCGCGCATCGACCTGAAAAACCGGGTGCAGGACGGGCAGGTGCTGGGGGCGCAAGTCTCGCTATCATTCGCAGTTGCGGCCTAGCAACACTGCCCCGTCCGGCCGCCGGGGCGCTCGCTTGACTATGGCAACTATCCTGGTGGTCGATGATGAACTGGGCATCCGCGACCTGCTGTCCGAGATCCTGAACGACGAGGGCCATCACGTCGAACTGGCCGAGAACGCGGCCCAGGCCCGCGAGGTTCGCCAGCGCCTGCGCCCCGATCTGGTCCTGCTCGATATCTGGATGCCCGACACCGACGGCGTGACGCTGCTCAAGGAGTGGTCCACCACCGGGGCGCTGACCATGCCGGTGATCATGATGAGTGGTCATGCCACCATCGACACCGCGGTGGAGGCCACCAAGATCGGCGCCCAGTCCTTCCTGGAAAAGCCCATCACCCTCCAAAAGCTCCTCAAGGCTGTGGAGTCGGGCCTCAAGCGCGACACCGCACCCGCCGCGCCTGCGCGCAAGCCCGTGCTGCAGGTGGTGGCGTCGTCTCCGGGGGTGATGGCCTCGCCTGACCTCACCGTCGAGGCGGCCATGACCGGCGGCCAGCCGGCGCCGACACCCGTCGCCGACCTGGGCCCGCAGGCACGCCAGACCTTCGATCTGGACAAGCCCCTGCGCGATGCGCGCGACGAATTCGAGAAGTGCTACTTTGAGTTTCACCTGGCTCGCGAGAACGGCTCCATGACCCGCGTGGCCGAGAAGACTGGCCTGGAGCGCACCCACCTGTACCGAAAGCTCAAGCAGCTGGGCGTGGACCTGTCGCGCGGGAAGCGGGCGGCGGGCTGATTGTTGTAGAATTCGCGGTTCTGGCCCGGTAGCTCAGTTGGTAGAGCAGCGGATTGAAAATCCGCGTGTCGGTGGTTCGATTCCGCCCCAGGCCACCAATCTTTGACGCCTGACCCTTGCGGTCAGGCGTTTTCGTTTGCGCGAAGCGCCGCCGACGCTGCATTTGCCCTCAATTCGTGCGTCGCTCCGACGCCTTGAGCAGCGGTATGAGCTCGTCGAAGATGCGTGGCGTCTGCCAGACGACGGGCGAGAAGGTCGTGGCATGGTGATAGAGGATGGTCTCTGTCTCCAGGTTGAACAGCAGGTACTGCCCGCCGAAGCCCACGAAACAGAAGTCCGTTTCCCCTGCGCAGCGGACCCAAGTCTGGTAGCCGTACTGGCGTGCGGGCCCCCAGGAGTCGAGCTGCCTGACGGACAAGTCTTTGACGAATTTCCCGAAGCAGGTGTCGTCCTTCTTACGCTCACGCAGGACCATGAGCCCGACCCGTAGCCAGTCATGGGGCGTTGCGCTGAAGCCGTTGTAGGTCGAGGCCTGGCCCTTGCCGTTCATGAACCAGCCGCCCCGCGATTCGGCTCCCACGATGTCCCAAACCGACTTTTCGAAATAGACGTTGAACGGCATGGCCGTCGCGCCCTGAACGAGCAGCCCCAGTGCCACCGTGTCGAAGTTGTTGTAGTTGAACAGCGTGCCCGGTGGGTACTGTCTTTCGTCGACGGACTTCATCAACTCCGTGAAGTCCGTGTTCAGCCGGCCTTCTGCGATCGGACCGCCGATGGCCAGTTCAAGCTCTCGATTCTTGTGGCCATTGAACTGGATGGTGGTGCGGTAGGCGCCGCTCGCCATCTTGAGCACATGGCCAACGCTGGCTTCGCCCCATGACGTGCCCTCCAGTGCGGGCACGTATTTCCTGAGAGGGTCGTCTATCGAGGCGATGTGCCCGTCGCACAGCGCTCGTCCTACCGTCAGGGCGGCAACGCTTTTGGAGACGGAATATCCCAAGGGGGTATTGCGCTTGCTGACCCCAGAGCCATAACGCTCGTAGAGGATCTCGTCACCGCGTGCCACGAGCAGCGCCTTGGTGTTGTTGCGCGCAAATAGATCGTCCAGTACGCGCTTGGCTTCAGCCGGTGCAGACCCGGACTTGAGCGGTACCTGCTTACCCGCAGCGGGCGGGTTTGCGTAGCCGATACGAGCGCTTGTGCGAAAACCGTTCGTGACGCTCCACCCGTAGGGCATCTCGCTGGCCCACGCGGTGCAGACGCAGCCAAAAATCAGCGCCAACCGACAGAACATGCCTACGCTTGCCATGGCTCTCTCCTGCTGCCTTGGGAGCAGTTTATCGACTCCGCCGCAAGCCCCTTCTGGCGTGCCGGACACCCGCACGGTCCTCGCGCGAACGCAAGGCAGGAGGGATGATGGTGGCTATCGTTGATAGGAGCCTCACCATGCAATGTCCCGTGTGCAAGACCGTCTCCCTCACCATGGCTGAACGTAGCGGTATCGAGATCGACTATTGCCCGCAATGCCGCGGCGTCTGGCTGGACCGCGGCGAGTTGGACAAGATCATCGAGCGGGCCACGCCCACGCCCACGCCTCAGGCCGTCGCACCCGCGCCCCCGTACGCACCGCCGCCGGTGCACGCGCCGCACGGCGGTCACTACTACAAGAAGAAAAAGCGCGAGGGCTTCCTGGGTGAGTTGTTCGACTTCGACTGAAGTCCGGCCGCACCGATTGCCCCGGCAAGAACCGGTGTTTTCAAAAGGGGCAACGATTTTTTGCTGTGCTTCCAACCTATCATTGAGCGCATGCGTCAACGCTGGGTTCTGTGTTTGGTCCTGTGCTTGCTGGTCGGACGGGCCTGGGGTGTGCACCTGCCGTTGTCGATGGTGCAGGACGCGACCTGCCATGGACCCGCCGTGCCCGGGCACTCGGGCGTTGTCACGCTCGTCCCCGCGTCGCACGGCGAGTACCTCCTGACCGACCCTGCAGACCCTGATATAGCCGACGCGGGCGGTCTTTCGTCAGAGGGGCCGTCCACGCCCGCTGACGCCCTGCACGGCGACGGGCATGTGTGCTGCCTCGTGCTGGTGGGCTTTCAGGACCAGCCCTGGGTGGCGGGTGCCGTGAGCTGGTCGGATCGACCGGCCTTGCACTGGGCCAGCGCCAGCCGCCCGCCCGACCTGCGCCCTCCCATCTCCGGACGCTGACCCGTCTCGTGGACCCGCGCGCTGCGTGGGCCCTGTCACGATCTACGCGCCGCTCGGGCGCACCGGAGTCTTCATGTCTTTCGCCTTTCAACATCACCACGGGGCGATGCTGCTGAAGTACAGCGGCATCAGCTTCATCTCGGGGGCCGTGAACCACGGCTTTTTCAGCGGGGAGCGCTCGCTGTGGACCGCGGTCATTGGCATCGTGCTTTTTGTGCTCGGCGCGGTACTCGAGCACCGTCTGACCGACAGCCCGCAGGAGCGCGAGCACGGCCTGATACGCACGCTGACCCTGGGCACCTTGCTGTCCATCGGCTTGGGCTTCTTCACCGGCGGCCTGCAGCACTTTCCCGACTCGCCCGCCCGCAGTGCCTGGGTGGTGCCGCTGGGGTTTGCCATCTCGGTGCCTGCGCTGGCCTTGAGCGGCGGGTTTGCGTGGCGTCGCAGCAGCACGGCCTACGTGGCGGTGCTGGGCGTGCTGGTGGCCGGCCTGAGCTATGGCGCCTGGCAATGGCTGGAGCGCAATCCCCAATGGGCGATGGGCGGTCACTCGCACGGCGACCATGGCCCGAGCGCCGATGTCACCGCGCTGCAGGTGGGGCAGGTGATCGAGGTGCGCATGGACGACCAGATGCGCTTTTATCCCGACACCCTGCAGGTGCAGGCCGGGCAGGCGGTCCGCCTGATGGTGCACAACGCCGGGCGGGTGCCGCACGAGCTGGTGCTGGGGACCGACGCGCAGATCCGCGAGCACGCGCAGCAGATGAAGCAGTCACCGGGCCACGCGCACAGTCATGACGCCGCGGGCGCAGCGGCCATCGAGGTGGCGCCGGGTAAGACGGGCGAACTGGTGCTGCGCTTTGACCAGCCGGGTACCTACGAGATGGCCTGCCTGATTCCGGGGCACTACGAGGCGGG
>CAZUKC010000051.1:0-1186 GCA_964620375.1 uncultured Ramlibacter sp.
CGCCCTGATTGGCGAGCTGCCTGGCGGGCCGCGCAACGTGACCGAGTTCAACTACCGCATCAGCGATGCGGCGCAGGCGCATGTGTTCGTGGGCCTGACCACGCAGGGCAAGGGCGAATCGGCGCGCATCGCGAACAACTTCACGCGCCATGGCTTCGAGGCGCTGGACCTCACGCACGACGATCTGGCCAAGGAACATATCCGCCACATGGTGGGCGGGCACTCGGCACTGGCGCAGGACGAACGGCTGCTGCGGTTCGTGTTTCCCGAGCGGCCGGGGGCGCTGATGAAGTTTCTGTCGCACATGCGGCCGACGTGGAACATCACGCTCTTTCACTACCGCAATCAGGGCGCCGACTACGGCCGCATCCTGGTGGGCCTGCAGGTGCCCAAGGCGGACGACAAGGCCTTCAAGGAATTTCTTTCGACACTGGGCTATCCCTGCGTGGAAGAAACCGCGAACCCGGTGTATCGCCTCTTCCTGCGCACCTGAGGCCGGGGCGGCGGTCAAGGCGGCATCAAGGCTGCGGTAGGGCGGGTAACTCGAGCAGCAGCGTGGTCGTACCCTGGGGCGCAGGGCCGAGACGCGCCTGGCGCCCCTGCACCGACTGCAGCCACAGATCCCCCTGAACACGGCTGCCCACCCGAAGGGGCCGGGCCGGCTCGCCGTCCACCGCGATCAAGGCCGCGCCGTCCCCCGAGCGGCGGGCCACCACCCCCGTGAGCACCAGTCGGCCCGCCTCGGCAGCGGGCGGGGCCTGAACCGAGCCCGGCACACCCCCGAGCACGCGCGCCACGGCCGTGGGGTCTGGCGGATCAGGCAAACGCAGGGGGGGCGGCGCGGTCGTGGGCAGGGCCTGCGACGGCGCCAGCCGCAACACCCAGAACACGACGCAAGCGGCCACTGCGGCCCACAGCAGACCGGTCAGGACCCGCACCGGCCATGCGGTGCCCGACGAACTGTGCAAATTGCCTGACAGGGATGGCGACATCGCCGGATTATGATCCAGATGATTATTTTTAACTAAAGATGAGCTCAAATGAGGCCTGGATGCGATCTTTTAGCGACTAATGCTGAGTGGCGCCGGGCGGCCCGCGGCTTCACGCTGATCGAGTTGATGGTGGTGCTGGTGATCATCGGTGTGCTGGCGGCCTTGATCGTGCCGAACGTGCTCCAGCGGGCTGA
>CAZUKC010000051.1:1196-9705 GCA_964620375.1 uncultured Ramlibacter sp.
CGTCCACAACCTGCTGCCGGCACTCAAGCTGTACCGCCTGGACTACCTGCGCTACCCCACCACCGAGCAGGGTCTGCAGGCCCTGGTCAGCCGGCCCACCACCGCGCCCCTGCCGCTTGCCTGGCGGCCCTACCTGGACAAGCTGCCGCAAGACCCGTGGGGGCGGCCCTACCAGTACCTCAACCCCGGCACGCATGGCGAGGTCGACGTGATGTCCCTGGGCGCTGACGCCCAGCCCGGCGGGGAGGGTCCGAATGCCGACATCGGCAGCTGGCAGTGAGCGGCCCGCGGTCTGGCCGCTGGCGCGCGCAGGCACCGGGCCGCGCGGCTTCACACTCGTGGAACTGCTGGTGGTGGTGGCCATCATCGCGATCGGCAGTGCCGGCGTGGCGTTCTCACTGCGCGACGCCTCGGCCACGCAGCTCGAACGCGAGGCCCTGCGCCTGGCGGCCCTGCTGGAGGCCGGCCGCGCCCAGTCGCGCGCAAGCGGTCAGCCCCTGCGCTGGCGCGCGGTGGAAGGCGGCTTTCGCTTTGAAGGCGCGCTGGACACCGGTCTGCCCACGCAGTGGCTCTCGGACGGCGTGCAGGTGCGGGGCGGGCCCGTGCTGGTGCTGGGTCCCGAGCCGCTGATCGGTCCGCAAGGCGTCGTGCTGGTGGCCCGCGACACACCCGGCCGGGGCCAGCGCGTTGCCACCGACGGCCTGCACCCCTTTACCGTCAGCCCCACGGAGGTTCCGTGAGCGTCGGGCGTCGGGCGTTGGCCGCCGGCTTCACCCTGATCGAGGTGATGGTGGCCCTGGGCATCGTGGCCATCGCACTGGCCGCCGGGCTCAAGGCCACCGCCGCCCTGGCCACGAATGCGCAACGCCAGTCCGACATGCTGCTGGCGCAGCTGTGTGCCGACAACGCCCTGACCGGTGTGCGGCTCGTGCGCGCGCTGCCGGCGCTGGGCGAGACCCGCAGCCCCTGCCTGCAAGCTGGCCGTAACTTCGAGGTGATGCTGGCCGTGGCGGCTACGCCCAACCCGAACTTCCGGCGCGTGGACGCGGTCACGCAGGCCGACGGCCAGACCTTACTGCGCGTCTCCACCGTGGTTGGACGCTACTGAAGGAACGCAGGTCATGGTCCAAACTGCACGCGGCTTCACGCTGGTCGAACTGCTGGTGGCGCTGTTCGCGATGTCGGTACTCGCCATCCTCAGCGCGCGCGGGCTGGAGGGCATGGTGCGCGCGCAGTCGCAGCTGCAAGCCCGGGCCGATCAAGTGCTGGCGCTGCAGCTGGGTCTGGCCCAATGGAACGCCGACCTGCAGGCCCTGGAGCCGCTGCCGCAGGTCACTGCCCTGGACTGGAACGGCGAGACCCTGCGGCTCGTGCGTCGCAGCGCCACCGGCATCCCCCCGGGGGCTGACGGTGTGGTGGTGGCGGCCTGGACGCGACGCGCCACCCCAGGGCCGCAAGGAACCTGGCTGCGCTGGCAGTCGCCGGCCCTGACACGACGCGCCGACGTGGAGCAGGCCTGGCTGCAGGCCGAGGCCTGGGCCAGCGAGGCGGCGCAAACACGAAATGCCACCGAGGTCGCGGTCCTGCCCCTGGACGACTGGCGCCTGCTGTACTTCCGTGATGGCCGCTGGCGCGAGGCCACGCCCGGCGACCCCCAGGACACCGAGACCCAACGCCCACCCACGCCCTTGCCCGATGGGGTACGACTGGTCCTCACCTTGCCCGCAGGCAGCCCGCTGGGCGGAACGCTGACCGTGGACTGGGTCCATCCCCTGCTCAGTCCTCGCCGGTCATGACAGGCCACCACTGCACCCGTGGCGCCGCGCTGTTGGCCGCCCTGCTCACCGTGGCCCTGGTGGCCACGCTTGCGACCGCGGGCTTGTGGCAGCAATGGCGGGCGATCGAGGTGGAAGCTGCCGAGCGGCAACGCGCGCAGGCGGCTTGGGTGCTGACCGGTGCACTGGACTGGGCGCGCCTGATCCTGCGCGAGGACGCGCGGACCGGCACCGTCGACCACCTGGCCGAGCCTTGGGCGATCGCGCTGCAGGAGGCGCGGCTGTCGACCTTCCTGGCCGCCGACCGCAACGCGCCCGCCGGCGAGGCCGCCGGCGAATCCGCCTTTCTCTCGGGCGAGATCACCGACCTGCAGTCACGACTGAACGTCGCCAACCTGCTCGAGGGCGGGCGCGTTTCGCCGCAAGGCCTGCGCGCCTTCGAGCGGCTGTTCGGTCTGCTGGGCCTGCCCTCGTCACAGCTGGACACCCTGGTGCTCCAACTGCGACTGGCCAGCGGCCCCAGCAACCCCGCTAGCCCCGCCGGCCCGGGAGGACGCGCGCCGGTCGTACAGACCGACACCGACACGCAGCGCGTGCCGCTCATGCCGATGCGCGTCGAGCAACTGGGCTGGCTCGGGCTGCCCGCCGCCACGGTGGCCGCCCTGCAGCCGCACGTGACGCTGCTGCCCCGTCGCACCGCGGTGAACCTGAACACGGCCAGCGCCCCGGTGCTTTTTGCCGCGATCGAGGGCATCGGGCTGGCCGATGCACGCCGCCTGGTCGCCGCACGCAGCACGCGCCACTTCGCGACGGCGGACGATGCCCAACGCGCGCTGGGACAGGCCCTGCCGGATGACGCGATGGTGGGCGTGAGCAGCCGTTACTTCGAGGTGCAGGGCCGGCTGCGCTTGAACCGCGCGGTGTTCCAGGTCCGCACGCAGGTGGAGCGCGATCAGCTGCAGGTGAAGCCCCTGCAGCAACAGCGTGGTGTGCTGGAGGCACCGCCGCTGCCGGTCACGACCGTCGCAGGTGCCCCCGCACCGCGCTGACACGTACGCCCTGTCATGAGCTCGCTCTTCATCCACCTGCCTGCGCCGCCCGTGACGTCCGCCAGCGAGTACGCCTATGTGCTGTCGGTGGACGGTCGCAGCCCCGACCGCGTCTCCAGCGCGCCCGCCGCCTTGCTGCCGGCAGCGCACGGTGCGGGTGCCGAGACCGTGGCGGTGGTGCCGGCGGGCGAGCTGTCCTGGCATCGGCTGGAGTGGCCTCGCGGCCTGCAGCCGGCCTCGCCCCGCCTGCGTGCCGCGCTCGAAGGCCTGCTGGAGGAGCATCTCCTGGACGATCCGCAGGCCCTGCATTTCGGGGTGGCGCCGCATGCGCGCGCGGGCGAGCCGGCCTGGGTGGCAGTGTGCGACCGAGCCTGGTTGGGCGCCTGCCTGCAGGCGCTGGACGCGGCGGGTCGCGGTGTCACGCGCATCGTGCCGGAGATCGCGCCTGAGGCGCCCGTGGCGCGGTATGTGCTGGGGGACCCCGAGCACGCGGTGCTGGTGGCACGCAGCCCGAACGGTGTGGTGACCCTGCCGCTGTCGGCGACGTCACTGACACTCTTGCCGGCTCTGCCCGAGGGCGCGCTGTGCTTTGCCGAGCCCGCCGTCGCCGAGCATGCCGAGGCCCTGCTGCAACAACCGCTGGTGTTGCAGCCTGCGGCCGAACGATGGCTGCAGGCGGCACAGTCGGACTGGAACCTCGCGCAGTTCGATCTGGCGCGCACGGGCCGCGCCCGCGCGATCCGTCGCCTGGCGACGCTGGGGGCGCAGTGGCTACGCGCACCGCGCTGGCGGCCCGCGCGCTGGGGCCTGGTGCTGCTGCTCGTGGCCAACCTCGCAGGGCTTCAGGTCTGGGCCTGGCAGGAACGGGCCGCGCTGGATGCGCGCCGCGAGGCGGTGCGTGCCACGCTCACGCGCAGCTTCCCCCAGGCGCCGCCCGGAGCCGATGCCCTGGTGCAGATGGAGCGCGAGGTCGCGGCACTGCACCAGGCCACCGCCACACCCGCCCGAGGCGACCTGGAAACCCTGCTGGGCGCGCTGGCCGCTGCGGCGCCCACCCGCACCGCAAGCGGCCTGGACTACACGCGAGGCACGCTGCGCGCACGCGGACTGGCCTGGACCGCCACCGACT
Source organism: uncultured Ramlibacter sp. (assembly GCA_964620375.1). Lineage (GTDB taxonomy): Bacteria > Pseudomonadota > Gammaproteobacteria > Burkholderiales > Burkholderiaceae_C > Ramlibacter. The sequence goes on from CAZUKC010000051.1 coordinate 5,150, forward strand.
TGCGCGCCGCCGAACCCGCGCTGCACGCACAGGGTCTGAACGCGACGCTCCAGGGCGATACGCTGGTGCTGCGCGCACAGGAGCTGCCATGACCATGCCCACCCTGCGCACCGCCTCGCGTAACGGTCGGATCTGGCTGCAGGCCCGATGGCAGGCGCTGCCCGCGCGCGAACGCGTGCTGGCCAGCGTGGCTCTGGGGGTGCTGCTTGCCGCCGCGCTGTGGTGGATCCTGCTGGGCCCGGCGCTGGTCACCTGGCGCACCGCCCCCGCACAACGACAGGCGCTGGACCTGCAGCTGCAACGCATGCAGCAGCTGCAGGCGCAGGCGAGCGCGATACGCCAGGTGACAGGCGCGACGACACCACCGCTGCCCCCGGTGACACGGGATGCGGCGCAGCGCGCGCTGGATGCCGCGGTGCGCCAGCACTTCGGCGACGCGGCGCGTCTGGCGGCAGACCCGCAGGGCGCGACGCTGACCCTGACCGGGGTGTCGGGCCAGGCGCTGGCGCAGTGGCTCGCGCAGGCGCGTATCGAGGCACGTACCCTGCCGACCCAGGCGCGCCTGGAGCGTCAGGCGGGCGGCACCTGGAGCGGACAGATGACGCTGGCCTGGCCCGCCGCGGCGGGGGCGTCATCCGGCGCGCGCTGAGACCATGGCACGCCCCGCTGCGAATGCCCCCCGATCGGCCGCGCCATGGTCCTGGGCGCTGGCGGGCGCGGCCCTGGGCACGGTCGTGTCCTTGCTGCTGTTCGCCCCGGCACGATGGCTGGCCGCTCTGATCGCCTGGGGGACCCAGGGGCATCTGGTACTGGAGGATGCGCACGGCACGGTCTGGCGCGGGTCTGCCCTGGGCGTGGTGACTGGCGGTCGCGGCAGCCGCGACGCCGTGGCCCTGAGCTCGCGCCTGGCCTGGACCCTGCAGCCGGACCTGCGCGGACTGACCGTGTCTGTGCACGCGCCCTGCTGCACGCCCGCGCCGATCATGATGCGGATCGGGCCGACCGCACACGGACTGACCGTCTCGGTGGCTGATGTGGCCGTCTCGCACTGGCCGGCGCAACTCCTGGCGGGCCTGGGCACGCCCTGGAACACGCTGCAGCTCGAGGGCCGCCTGCAGCTGTCCACACGCGGGCTGCGCCTGCGCTGGACTCCAGGGCAGCTGCAGGTGCAGGGACAGGCGCAGCTGCTCGCCCTGGACATGGCCTCGCGCCTGACAACGCTGCGGCCGGTGGGCAGCTACCGGCTCACGCTCGAGGGCGATACGCCTGCCGCCACCCTGCGGCTGGAGACGCTCGAGGGTGGCCTGCGCCTGGCCGGCACCGGCCAGTGGCAGCCCGCGCACCTGCGTTTCTCGGGCGAGGCCACCACCGCTCCCGAGCATGCCGCGGTGCTGGCCAATCTCCTGAACCTCCTGGGCCGCCGTGAAGGCGCGCGCTCGATCATCACCCTCGGATGACCCCATGCCCCTGCACGTTCGCCCTGCCCCGCCATCCGCTTTTTTCGTGCGTCTGGTGGCCGCCTCCCTGATCGCCACCCTCTCGGGCGCGCCCTCGCACGCCCAGGCACCGTCGCAGCCGCGCACCGCCCCGCGCGAACCGGTGACGCTCAATTTCACCGACGCCGAGATCGAGGCGGTGGCCCGCACCATGGCCAACCTGATCGGCCGCGACATCGTGATCGACCCACGCGTGAAGGGCACCATCAGCCTGTCCACCGAGCAGCCGGTGACACCGCAGGCGGCCTACCAGCATGTCCTGGCGCTGCTGCGCCTGTCGGGGTTTGCGGTGGTGGACGCGAACGGACTGCTCAAGGTCGTGCCCGAAGCCGACGCCAAGCTGCAGGGCGGACCGGTGAGCGTGGGCGCACCTCCTGGCGGCCAGCAACTGGTGACGCAGATCTTTCGGATGCACCACGAGAGCGCGAACAACCTGGTGCCGGTGCTGCGCCCCCTGATCAGCCCGAACAACACCCTGAGCGTGAGCCCGGGCACGAATGCCCTGGTGATCACCGACTACGCCGACAACCTGCAGCGCCTGGGCCGCATCATCGCCGCGCTGGACCTGTCGCCCGTGGCCGAAGTGGAGGTGCTGCCGCTGCAGCACACGCTGGCCGCCGACCTGGCGCCGGTGGTGCAGCGCCTGGCAGAGGCGAGCGGCGCCTTGACCGGATCGACGGGCGCAGCAGGCGTGACGGGCACGCTGGGCCTGGGCGACGCAGCCACGCGCACCACCGTGATCCCCGAGGTTCGCAGCAACGCACTGCTGGTGCGCGCGCCCAATGCGGCGCGCCTGAACCTGGTGCGCACCCTGGTGCAGCGGCTGGACCAGCCCGCGTCGGTCAGTCCCATGGGCAACATCCACGTGGTCTACCTGAAAAACGCCGACGCCACCCGCCTGGCCGTGACGCTGCGCGCGGCGCTCGCGGGCATGGGCGGTACAGGTGGCGCCGGCCTGTTGCCCACGGCAACCGGCATAGCCGCCAGCGGCGGCGCGTCGATGGTGCCCACGGGCGCAGGGCCGGGCCTGACGCCGGCCACCGGCACCATTCAAGCGGCCGCCGTACCTTCCACCGGCGGCCAGATCCAAGCCGACCCGGCGGCCAACGCGCTGGTCATCACCGCCCCCGAGCCCCAGTACCGCCAGCTGCGCGCGGTGATCGAGCGCCTGGACACGCGGCGCGCGCAGGTTTTCGTGGAAAGCCTGATCGCTGAGGTCAACGCCGACAAGGCCGCCGAGTTCGGCATCCAGTGGCAGAACGTCATCGGCAACACGAACAATGCGCACTTCGGCGTGGCGGGCACCAACTTCACCGTCGGCGGGGCCAACATCATTGGCCTGAACCTCGGCGCCGCGAGCGGCAACCCGCTGCCCTCACCCGGGCTGAACCTCGGCGTGGTGCGCCAGGTCCATGGCGCCTACCTGCTCTCCGCGCTGGCGCGCTTCCTGGAGACCAATGCCGACGGCAACGTGCTGTCCACGCCCACCCTGCTGACGCTGGACAACGAAGAGGCCCGCATCGTGATCGGCCAGAACGTGCCCTTCGTGACCGGTCAGTACACCAACGCCAACACCAGCGCCACCGGCAGCGTGAACCCCTTCCAGACCATCGAGCGGCGCGATGTGGGCCTGACCCTGCGCGTGCGACCCCAGATCAGCGAGAACGGTACGGTGAAGCTGCAGATCTTCCAGGAGGTGTCCAGCGTGCAGGCCGGCTCGGTGAACTCGCCCTCGGGTCTGATCACGAACAAGCGCTCGATCGAATCCACCGTGCTGGTGGACGACGGCGCGATCGTGGTACTGGGCGGGCTTCTGCAGGACGAGTACGCTGGCAACGAGCAGAAGGTGACGGGCATCGGCGACGTGCCGCTGCTGGGACGCCTGTTCAAGAGCGAGACGCGCAGTCGGCGCAAGACCAATCTCATGGTGTTCCTGCGACCGGTGGTGGTGCGCGACGCCCGCCAGAGCGACGAGCTGACCCTGGACCGCTACGAGCTGATGCGCCTGAAGCAGCAGGCGGCCCAGCCCGCGCCCAGCGCGGTGACCCCGATCAACCAGGCGCCGGTGCTGCCGCCCTCCCCGGGCCGTCCCTGAGTGCATTGCGGCTGCGCCCGTGTCCCGATACCCCCTGCCCTATGCCTTCGCGCGCAGCGCCTTGCTGCTGCTCGAGGAGGATGGCGACAGCCTGACCCTGTGGCATGCCGGCACCACGCCCGGCAGCGCCTGGGGCGAGGTGATGCGCAAGTTCCACGTGCGGTCGGTGCAGCAGCTGGATGCGCCCACGCTGGCCCAACGGATTTCGGCCGCCTACGCCCAGGGCGAGTCCAGCGCGGCGACCGTGGTGAGCGAGGTGCAGAGTGATGCCGATCTCTCGCGCATCATGCAGGAGCTGCCGGCGGTGGAGGACCTGCTGGAGACCAGCGACGACGCGCCGATCATTCGGATGCTCAACGCCCTGCTGACGCAGGCCGCACGCGACGGCGCGAGCGACATCCACATCGAGCCCTACGAGCGGCATTCGTCGGTGCGGTTTCGGGTGGACGGCACGCTGCGCGAAGTGGTGCAGCCTCATCGGGCGCTGCATGCGGCCTTGATCTCGCGGCTGAAGATCATGGCCGAACTGGACATCGCCGAAAAACGCCTGCCCCAGGACGGCCGCATCAGCCTGCGCATCGGGACGCGCGCAGTGGATGTACGCGTCTCCACCCTGCCCAGCGCGCACGGCGAGCGTGCGGTGCTACGACTTCTGGACAAGAGCGGCAGCAAACTGAGCCTGCCGGCGGTGGGCATGACCGGCGACACCCTGCGCCGCTTCGAAGCGCTGATCACGCAGCCGCACGGCATCATCCTGGTGACCGGCCCCACCGGTTCGGGCAAGACGACCACGCTGTATGCGGCGCTCTCGCGGCTGGATGCAGAGGCCAGCAACATCATGACGGTGGAAGATCCGATCGAGTACGACCTGCCCGGCGTGGGCCAGACGCAGGTGAATGCCCGCATCGACCTGGACTTTGCGAAGGCGCTGCGTGCCATCCTGCGGCAGGACCCGGACGTGATCA
>CAZUKC010000052.1:0-9615 GCA_964620375.1 uncultured Ramlibacter sp.
GGTGCTATTTGTCACATACTCAGTGCGTTCACTTGCTTTCACTTGCAATTTATACAGAGGGAGCGCACACTGTGTACATCATGAGCGAACTTTGGCAACGCATTAGGCAAGCCCGCCGTTACGCGGATCAGACTCAGGCTCAGCTTTCAGCCTGCTGCGGCGTCTCGCGCGCGGCGGTGGCGCTGTGGGAGGCGGCCGAGCCCGAGCACCGGACCAAGCCGTCCACCGAGCACGTCATCTCCATCGCCAAGTGCACTGGCGTGCCGCTGGAGTGGCTGCTGAACGACGCCAGCGAGCTCAACGACGTCTGGCGCATGGCTGAGTTCACACCTGGCCGGTTCGGGCCCGACCCTTTGGCGCCACCGGCGCCCGCGGCCAAGCCCCCAGAGACTGCCCCGGCCGACGTCATCCCCGACCTCGAGCAGAACGGCCGGCTGTACGTCTTCGCGCAGACGCCCGAGCAGATCGCCGCCAAGGTGCGTCAGGTCGCCGGGCGCACCGACGCGCACCTGGTGCTGATCGGCGTGAGCGCCACTGTCACCGTCGCGGCCACGCCCACACAGGCGCTGGCGCAGGTGGTGCAGGCCCTGTCGGGCCATAAACCCTTGCCTGCGTAAGGCCTTCCGGCCCCACGCTGACGCCAGCGCTGCTGCCGCTGGGCGCAGCCACGCCTGTCCTTTTGCGCGCTGCTTGTCGGCAGCGTGCTCGCGCCTGCCCGCACATCCCGCTGACGACTAGGGGTTTGCACGGATTTCGATGTTAGTTGCGCTTTCTCATTGTTGATAGCTATACTTGCTGCCAGCCAGTGCCACTTAGCAGCACGGCACAGACTGGAGATGGCAAGACATGCAACAAGCAGCACCCTGCGGCGCGCGCCGCGTTGAACCGTCGATTCACGCATCGGACCCCCGGTTTACCTACACGCCGGCCGCTGGAACCAACATCCGCGACCGCTTCACCAAGCTCGATCCCAACTGGCCGTTCGGCACGCTCGACCCTGCCGTGGTCGAGGCCCGTCGTCGTGAAGCCCGTCGGTCCCTGCTGGAGGGACCTGAGGCGCTGATGTGATCGGCCCCCACTGGGCGCTCACCCGAGAGGAGTTGATCCGCCTCGTGGAAGACGGCCTCCCCCTGATACCAGCCGAGGAGCGCGCTCTTGTCGAGGAGCTGCTCTATCGATTCAACCTTTTGACGGAAGACGATTTGAAATGATTGAACTGACCATCACCGCGCACAACGCCGACGAGGTCCAGATCGTGGCCGAGGCGTGCCTGCGCATGGCGCAGCTGCGCAAGGCCCGTGAGCTGGAGATCGAGGCCATGCGCGCTGCAGCAGCTACTGCGCAGGCCGCCGTAGCCCAGACCGCCACGGTGACCGTGGAGGAGCCGGCCCAAGCCGAGGCGCCAAAGCGCCGCGGCCGTCCGCCCAAGGCCAAGCCGGACGAGCAGGCGCAGGCCGACGAGGCTGCGGTCGAAGCCGCCGAGGAGCGCGCTGCGATCCAAGCCGAGGCCGAGACGCCGGTGGCGCAGGAGCAGTCCGACGACGACATCCCGCTGGAGCCTCCCCGCGCACCAGCCCCTGCGCCTGCCGCGCCCGCGCTGACCTTGGAGACCGTGCGCGCCAAGGCGGCTGCGGTGAGCCAGGCGGGCAAGGCCGGCGCAGTCAAGGCGCTGCTGACCCAGATGGGCGCAGCGAAGTTGACCGACCTGGCCGCGGCCAAGTACCCCGAGTTCCTGAAGCAACTGGAGGCCGCATGACGACCTGCACCATCACCATCAAAGACGCCCCCGGTGGCGAGCTCTCCATGGAGGGCCGCATTGACGGCCATGAGGCAGGTGCCGAGCTGCCTCCTCCGACACCCGCCCTGGTCGTGGCCAGCTACATCGCCGCGCACGCCCAGCAGATCAGCGAGGCCGCGGCTGCCTGGTTCCAGCGCGAGCTGCCCAAGGCCGACGTGGCGGCCGACAGCGAGGGCGGTGACGTCGAGGGCGTGCCGGTATGACCGCTGTCATTCCCATCGTCGAGGAGCGCGCTCACGCGAAGCTGAGCGCGAGCGGGTCGAAGAAATGGTTGACCTGCACCCCGAGCGCAAACCTTGAGGACCAGTTTCCTGACGAGCGTTCGGCCTTCGCGGCCGAGGGCACGTTCATGCACGAGCTCTTTGAGCTCAAGGTCAAGCGCTACCTGCACCGCGTGACCGACGACTTCTTCCTGAAGGCGCTGGACGTGCTGCGCACGGGCGACTTCTGGAGCCAGGACCTCGAGGACCACGTCGACGACGCCGCCACCGTGGCCATGGAGGCCATCGACGAGGCGCGTCGGATCTGCAAGGACCCGGTGATCCTGGTGGAGCAGCGCCTGGACTTCAGCCCGTGGGTGCCCGAAGGGTTTGGCACCGGCGACCTGGTGATCATCACCGACGACTACGTGTGGGTGCTGGACCTGAAGGGCGGCAAGGGCGTGCTTGTGGAGGCGCAGGACAACAGCCAGATGCGCCTCTACGGGCTCGGTGCGTACAACGAACTCTCACACCTGTACGACATCAAGCGCGTGCGCATGACCGTGCTGCAGCCGCGGCTGAACAACTACTTAAGCGAGGAGCTCAGCACCGACGAGCTGCTGCGGTGGGCCGACGACTACGTCAAGCCGCGCGCCACGCTGGCGTGGGACGGGCTGGGCGAGTTCGTGTCTGGTGAGCACTGCGCGTCGGGCTTCTGCCGCGCACGGTTCACCTGCGCCGCACGCGCCGAGGCCAACCTGGCTGTGGCCAGGAGCGACTTCGCGCTGCAGCCGCCTGAGCTGCTGACCATGGAGCAGCTGACCTCCGTCCTCGAGCGGGCGGATCAGGCTATCAAGTGGCTCAGCGACGTGCAGAGCTACGCCCTGCAGCAGGCCGAGCAGGGGCACGCCATCGACGGCTGGAAGCTGGTCGAGGGTCGGGCCAATCGCAAGTACGCCAACCCCGACGAGGTCGCTAAGCGCCTTGTCGAGGCGGGGATCCCCGAGGCGGTGATCTATGAGCGCTCTCTCCTTGGCATCACGGCCATGGAAAAGGCGCTGGGCAAGAAGCAATTCGCCGAGCTGGTGGGTGACCTCGTGGTCAAGCCAGCCGGCAAACCAACCCTGGCGCCTGTCAGTGACAAGCGTCAGGCCATCAGCTCTGTGGCCTCCGCGGCTGCAGATTTTTCGTGAAGCGCAAAGAGGAGAACCCACATGAGCGCCACCAAAGTTGTCACCGGCAAGGTCCGGTTTTCGTACTGCACTCTGTTCGAGCCGCGTGCGCCGAAGGAGAACCCCGACGGCGAGAAGAAGTACAGCGTCACGCTGCTGATTCCCAAGAGCGACGTTGAGACGATCAAGAAGATCAAGGCTGCGCAAGAGGCTGCGATCGCCGACAAGTGGCCCGGCAAGCGCCCGCCCAAGATTGCCTCCACGCTGCACGACGGCGACGGTGTGAAGGAGAAGACTGGCGAACCCTACGGCCCCGAGTGCTCGGGCCACTGGGTCATGTCGGTCTCGAGCAAGCAGCGCCCCTCCGTGGTCAACGCGCAGCTGCAAGCCATCCTGGATCCGAGCGAGGTCTACAGCGGTTGCTACGGCCGCGCGTCGATCAACGCCTACGCCTACGACGTGTCGGGCAACAGGGGCACCAGCTTCGGTTTGATGAACGTGCAGAAGCTGGCCGATGGCGAGCCGCTGTCGGGCCGCACCCGCGCCGAGGACGACTTCACCGCAGTCGAGGAGGACTTCCTGTCATGAGCGTATTCACCATCCGCACCGACGTGCCCATGCCCCTGGGCCACGACGGCCGCGCCAATCCGTATCCCTGGGCAGAGCTCGGCGTCGGCCACTCGTTCTACGTGCCACGCACTCGCGACGAGCCGCTGAAGAAGCTGCTGGGTCGTCTACAGCGCGCGTGCGCGACCGCCAAGGGCCCCGCCAAGTACCGGGCCCGCATCGAGGGCGACGGCGTGGGCGTGTGGCGCACTGAGTGAATGCGCTTCAACGGCCCTGTCTATGACCAGGAGCGCGACGGTGATCGGCTCTCGCGCCAGCACCTGCGGGTGCGAGAGCTGATGGCTGACGGGCAGTGGCGCACCTTGGCCGAGATCAGCGCCCTGACCGGCGATCCGCAGGCCAGCGTGAGCGCGCAGCTGCGCCACCTGCGCAAGCCGAGGTTTGGCGCGCACCTGGTCGAGAAGCGCCACCTGGGCCGAGGCCTTTACCAGTACCGGGTGCTGCCCGACTTCCTCTCATGACCACCCTTCGCATCGACATCGAGACGTTCAGCAGCGTCGACCTGCGCAAGGCCGGCGTGCACCGCTACGTCGAGGCCGAGGACTTCGAGATCACGCTGTTCGGCTACGCCTACGGCGACGCTTCAGTCAACGTGATCGACCTGGCGCAGGGCCAGGCCCTGCCGCAGCACGTGCTGGCCGACCTGACCAACGCCGAGGTGACCAAGACGGCGTTCAACGCAGCGTTCGAGATGGCCTGCATCGCGCGCCACTTCGGTATGCACCTGGATCCTGCGCAGTGGCAATGCACATCGGTCCACGCGCTGTACCTCGGGCTGCCCGGCAACCTGGGCGATGTCGGCCGGGTGCTGGGGCTGGATCAGGACAAGCAGAAACTGAGCGCGGGCGGTGCGCTGATCCGCTACTTCTGCATCCCCTGCAAGCCGACCAAGGTCAACGGCGGGCGCACGCGCAACCTGCCCAAGCACGAGCCCGCGAAGTGGCAACTCTTCAAGGACTACTGCGCACGCGACGTGGAGACCGAGCGCGAGGTGGCGCGTCGGCTGGCGAAGTTCCCAGTGCCTGCGTCCGAGTGGGCGCTTTGGCACCTCGACCAGCAGATGATGAACCACGGCGTGCTTGTGAACCGCGGGCTCATCAACCGGGCGATCCAGTGCGACGAGCTGCACAAGGCCAAGCTCATGGCCGAGGCCGTGCAGCTGACGGGCCTGGACAACCCGAACAGCCGTGACCAGTTGATCGAGTGGCTCGAGGCGGCCACCGGCGAAGAGGTCGAGGACCTGACCAAGAAGACGGTGCCCAAGATCCTGGCGGCCACCGGCGACGAGACGGTGCAGCGCGTGCTGCGTCTGCGCCAGGAGCTGGCCAAGACGAGCGTCACCAAGTACCAGGCGATGGCCAGGGCGGTGTGCGACGACGATCGCATCCGCGGGCTGACGCAGTTCTATGGCGCCAACCGCACGGGTCGCTGGGCCGGACGGCTGGTCCAGGTGCAGAACCTGCCGCAGAACAAGTTGAAGGACTTGGACCTGGCGCGCGAGCTCGTGCTCGACGGCCAGTTTGAGCAGCTTGAGATGCTGTTCGGCACCAGCGACACGCTCAGTCAGCTCATTCGCACCGCGTTCATCGCGCCGCCGAATCACCGACTGATCGTGGTGGACTTCAGCGCCATCGAGGCGCGCGTCGTGGCCTGGCTGGCGTGGTGCGTGTGGCGCCTCGAGGTGTTCAAGACCCACGGGAAGATCTACGAGGCCTCGGCCGAGCAGATGTTCAAGCTGCCGCCTGGCTCCGTCACCAAGAAGAGCCCGTATCGCCAACGCGGCAAGGTCGCCGAGCTCGCTCTGGGTTACCAGGGCGGGGCCAACGCGCTCAAGACCATGGGCGCGCTGGAGATGGGCGTGCCGGAGGACGAGCTCGAGGACATCAAGAACGCCTGGCGCGCGGCCAACCCCGAGGTGGTCGAGCTCTGGTACGCGTGCGAGCGCGCGGCCAAGCACGCGGTGGGTCAGCGCACGACGGTGCGCATTGGCGTTGCCGGCGAAAAGCAAGTCGCGCATGAATACGGCGTGCCGATACGGCTTTCACGCGCCGAGCTTGTCTTCACCTACGAGAGCGGGTTCCTCTTCATCACGCTGCCCAGCGGCCGCCGGCTGGCCTACGTCAAGCCGCGCATCGAGCCCGAGGACCTGGTGCGCGAGATGCCTGACGGCTCACAGTTTGTGGTGGCCAAAGCGGGGTCGCTGACCTACGAGGGCATCGACCAGAAGACCAAGCAGTGGGTGCGTCTGTCGACCTACGGCGGCAAGCTGGTGGAGAACATCACCCAAGCCTTCGCCCGGGACTGCCTGGCCGAGGCCATGAAGCGCATCGCCGCTGCCGGCTACCAGCAGCTGATGACCATCCACGACGAGATCGTCATCGAGGCGCGCAACGGGGTCGGCTCCCTGGCCCATGTGGAGGCCCTGATGGGCCAGCCCATTGGGTGGGCGCCTGACCTGCCGCTGCGCGGCGATGGGTTTGAGACCGACTACTACCAAAAGGAGATCGACTGATGGAAGTCGAACGCGCCGACGCCGTCCAGCACGGCGGCAATCACTACAAGCAGTTCAAACACGAGACGTGGAACGTCATTGCGGACTGGGGCCTGGGCTACTTCGACGGCAACGCCGTCAAGTACCTAAGCCGCTGGCGCCACAAGGGCGGCGTCGAAGACCTGAAGAAGGCCAAGCACTACCTGGAAAAGCTGATCGAGTTGGAGACCCAAGCATGAGCACCCTGAAGACCCTGACCGTTGAGGACTTGGCCGCGCTGCTGCAGCGCAGTGTGGCCACCGTCAGGAGCGACGTCAGCCGACGGCCGCACACCCTGCCCCCACGCCTGGTGGTGCCAGGGACCAAGGGCGTGATGTGGCTGGAGTCTGACGTGCGCGACTGGCTGGAGGGCCTGCGCATTCAGCCCAGCCGGCGGCGTTGAGATGGGCTGCAAAGGCACCTGCAGGCAGGGCCGCGCCGAGTGCGAGCGCGACTGCGTGCCGGCTGATCCGCTGGATTTGAAGATCGCCGCACGGTTCATCCTCGTGATCGTGCTGGTGACGTTGATTCTGATGATCGCGCTGATCGGCGCGACGTGGAGTTGGTGATGACCGATGAGCAGTACCGCAGCCTGTGCAACGTGTACGGGTTTGCGCCCAGTCGCTCATTGCGCGAGCTGCTGGACACCGTCGTGTCGCAGGCCCGCGTGAGTGAGCGACACGCCTGCGCTGACACGGTGGAGCGCATGGGCATCAAGGGCTTCGGCACCTTGGCCATTGCGGTCGCGATCAGAAGAGGAATCGAATTGGAGCGGGAGAGTTTGAAGTGAGCATCGTCACGCACGTGGCCGTGTTCTTCGCGCTGAACCCGGACGAAGAGCTGACCGCCAACGACATTGGCGCGAAGTGGGGCGTGGTCTCAAACAACGTCGGCAAGACCTTGCGCCAGGCGCAGATCAAGGGCTGGGTCCAGGCCACGAAGAAGCCGAACCCTGACGCACCGACCAAGAAGATTCTGTTCTACAGCGCAGGCCCGCGCCTGCTCAAGGAGATTGGGAAATGACTCTGCTCAAGGGAGCATTGGTGTGGTTTGGCATCGGGCTGATCACGGCCGTGACCATCGCCACGATCGGCTTTGTGCTCAAAGCCTACTGGCTGCTGTTTAACCTGGGCTGGGGGCTGCTATGAGCTTTGTGTGTCCGCTGCCGCCAGAGAAGGTCTGGATCCGCGCCCAGTACCTGTACGACTTCGATCCGAACTACGAAGGCGATTTGATCGAGGGTGTGTGGGTCAGCGTCAAATCAATCCGCGGCCAGGCCTTCCGGTTTGAAACCTACCTGCCGGAGTTCGGCGCGCTGTACGACAAGCTGCCGATCGACGCGTTCCTCTGCGACTACCACTGCGACCTGGGTGATCGGTTGCCGCTGGACGTGCTGCAGATCTGGGACTGCATGAGCTACCACGTCGAGCTGATCCACAAGCCGTTCCTGGCCGGGCTGCGCGCTGAGTTCTTTGGCAAGGACAAGCGGCTGCACGGCGGCGAGTACATGTGGACGCTTGACTCGTGCGAGCCGGATCCGCGCATCCCGACCTACGGTTTCTCGGAGACACCGGAAGAGCACAAGAGCTTCAACATGCTGCGCCTGGACAACGGTCAGTTCGCGCTGCAGCCCAACAACCGGTGCCGATTCTTCGACCCGGCGATCACGCACGCCGAGCTGAAGAAGCCGGACTTCGCCGTGTGCACCCGCACTTACCGCGTGGAGAACACGGCCAAGTGGCGCCTGGGTGACACCAGCACCGTGACCTATGACGACAGGGGCGAGAGTTGAAAGTCTCCCACCCCGGCGTGCGCCAGACGCTGGCGGCTTGCGGGCCGCTGACCTCGCGCGAGATCGGCGCGTTCTTCCCCAACAGCAGCCAGCAAGACGTCTCGGCCATGATCAGCAGCATGCGCCGCTTGGCCACCAAGCAGGTGTACATCCACGCGTGGGTGCGCGAGAACGACTTCGGGCGCGACTACCTGCGCGCCGTGTACGCGCTGGGCAATGAGCGCGATGCGCCCAAGCCCCGGGCCATGACCAACGCGGAAAGATGCCGGCGGCACAAGGCCCGCAGGGCGTTGCCGCGGGCGGCCAACAGCGTGTTCAGCTGGGCCGCTGCCCAGGCCTAGTCCAGCTTGGCCGCCAGCTCCGCGGCGCTCGGGTTGTAGTAGCGCTTGAGCGACTGCAGCGAGCGGTGGCCGGTCACGGCCGACAACTCCAGCACGTTGGCCAGCTTCTTGGACAGCCGCGTGGCCGCCTCGTGCCGCGTGTCGTGGAAGTGCAGGCCCGTGAGGCCCGCCTCGTCGCGCACCTGGCGGAAGTACAGGCCCAGCGACTCGCTGGTCAGCGGGATCAGCTTCTCATCGGGCTCGCGGCCGGCGGTCAAGAACGTGAGCCAGCGCAGCGCCTTGGAGCTCAGCGGCACGGAGCGACTGTCGCCGTTCTTGGTGATGTCCAGGTGCACGGCCCGGGCCTCGGCGTCGAAGTCGACCACGCGGATGGAGGTGAGCTCGCCCAGGCGCATGGCCGTCTCGATGGCCAGCAGCACGGCCCAGCCCACGTAGTCGCGCCCGACCTGGGGCGGCTTGTCCTCGGCCCAGCCGCTGACCTTGAGCACGGCGTCGATCTCGCGCTGCGTCCAGCGGCGTGAGCGCGCCTTGTCCGAGCCGGCCGGGCGCGACACCAGGTGCACCGGGTTCTCCTTCATCGGCGCGCTCCACTCCTTGATGGCGTGGGTGAAGATGCCGCTCATCAGGTTGAGCTCGCGGTTGACGCTGGAGGCGGCGACTTCCTTGAGCCGGTCGTTGCGCCACTCGCGGATGTCTTCAGGGGTGAGCTGGTCCAGGCGCCGGTCGGCCCAGCCCGCAGTGCGCAAGATGCGGTTGATGCGGGTGATCTCCCAGCGCGCGCCGCGCCGGTTGGGCGAGACCTCGTCGCGGAACTGGACAAAGATGGCGCGCACGGTGTCGCGCGCGGTGGCCTTGATGTCGCGGTAGATGCGCGCGTCCATCTCGGCCTCGATCTTGCGGGCCCAGGCTTCGGCCTGGGCTTTGTTGTTGAAGGTGGAGCTCACCGGCTTGAAGCCGGTGCGTCGGATGACGGCGCGCCAGGTGTCGGCGCGGTACTTGGTGATGGAGGCCATGGCGAGCTCCTGCGGGGGTTTTCCGAGGTGATTTGCACAAATTGTTGCACAACTTTTGCACAAATCGGCCGGAAACCCGCATGAATGCTAGCTTTTCGGGGGCGTCTCCTGGGCACCAACAATACGTCGTTTGCAAGAAAAA
>CAZUKC010000053.1:0-9384 GCA_964620375.1 uncultured Ramlibacter sp.
CCTTCACGGTGGTGAAGATCAAGGGCGATACCGTGCACCTGGATGGCAACCATCCGCTGGCGGGCCGCACGATCAAGCTGGCGATCACCGTGACCGAGGTGCGTGCGGCCAGCGCGGAGGAAGTGGCTCATGGCCACGCGCACGGGGCGCACGGGCATCACCACTGAGTCCGGCGCGCCTTAGCTGAGGTAGCTCTCGACCAGCGTGCGGTCGGCGCGCAGGCGGGTCGCCTCCCCCTCGAGAATGGCGGCGCCATTTCGCAACACCACTCCACGGTCTGCGAATTCCAGCGCCAAAAAGGCGGCCTGCTCCACCAGCAACACCGCCAGCCCCTGATCCGCCAACTGGCGCAGGGTCCGCAAGATGGTCTGCACGATCTGGGGCGCCAGGCCCAGCGAGGGCTCGTCGAGCAGCAAAACCTGTGGCCCCATCATCAGTCCGCGGGCGACCGCCAGCATCTGCTGCTCGCCCCCCGACAGCGACGCCCCCGAAATGTGCTGCCGCTCTCGTAGGACCGGAAAACGCTCGAACTCGCGGGCCAGGCGGGCCTCGAGTTCGGCACGGTCGATTCCGCACTGCATCGCGCCGATGCGCAGGTTGTCCACCACCGACAGTGCCGGCACGATCTGGCGACCCTGCGGTACGTGCACGAGGCCCGAGCGGGCCAGCAGGTGCGCCGAGACGTTGCGGATCGACGCGTCGCGGTAGCGGATGTCGCCGCCAGACAGGGGCAGCAGGCCGCTGATCGCCCGCAGCAAGGAGGTCTTACCGGCGCCGTTGGCACCGATGACCGCCACCAGTTCACCCGCGCCCACTTTCAGGTCGATCCCGCGCAGGACCTCGATCGCGCCAATCCGGGCGCTGGCTTGCTCCAGGGTGATCATGCTGCGGCTCCATGCCCGAGATAGGCGGTGATCACCTGAGGATTGGACTGGACCTCCTGGGGCGTACCAGTGGTCAACAGCTTGCCGTGATCCAGCACGCTGACCGCATCGCACAGGCTCATCACGAACTCCATATTGTGTTCGACCAGCACGATGGTGGCGCCCAGGTCACGCAGCTTGCGCACGACGTCCGCGATCTCGCGCGCCTCCTGCGAGTTGATGCCGGCGATCGGTTCGTCCAGCAGCAGCACGCGCGGCTTCTGGGCAATCGCGCGGGCCAGCTCCACCAGCTTGCGATGGCCATACGGCAATTCGCCCGGCATCTTGTCGGCCACGTGGGCAATGCCCAGGAAGGTCAGGATGTCCAGGGCCGCCTGCCGGTCGGTCCGCTCGAACTGACGACCGAGGAACCAGTCCACGAAGGAACGCGCCAACCCCGACTCGCTGCGCAAACCGAGCATCACGTTTTCCAGCGCCGTCGCCCCGTGGATCAACTGCAGGTTCTGGAAGGTGCGCGCCAGTCCGGCGTTCGCTCGGTCCGCAGTGGTCAAGCCCTGCAGGTCGCGCCCGCCCAGGGTGACGCGCCCTTCATCCGGCGCGTACAGACCCGCGATCACATTGATCAGGGTGGACTTGCCCGCGCCGTTGGGGCCGATCAGGCCATGGATAGAGCCTGCGCGAACATCGATGGAGACGCTATCGACCGCCACCACGCCGCGATAGCGCTTGGTCAGGGCCTCGATCGTGAGCGGCACGCCGTCCAGGCGCTGGATCGATAGTGCGGCCGCGTCGCGCGCGGCAGCGGATTCATCGACAGCACCGGTGGCCCGACGCGGTCGCAGGCGCGCCAGCAGGCCCGCCATGCCCTCGGGAAACGCCAGCAGCACGCACAGCAGGATCGCGCCGTAAATGATCAGGCCGTATTTCTCCTGGCCGGCGATGGTCTCGACGATCAGCAACAGGATGGCCGTCCCCAGAAGCGGTCCGGACCGCGCGCCCAGACCGCCGATCACGGCGGCAATCAGAAGCGCCACGCTCAGACGCACCGTGAACGCATCGCTGCTGATGAACCCGGACTGGTGCGCGAACAGGGCTCCCGCCAGACCGCCGGTAGCCGAACAGAAGGCGAACACCCAGGCGCGCCAATGGGCCACACGAATGCCGACACTGGCTGCAAACACTTCGGACTCGCGGATCGCACGCAGTTTGCGTCCGATCGAGGAGTGCGAGACAAAGTCGGTGGCGATCTGGGTAGCCAGCAGGCAAGCCATGGCGACGTACAGGAACCACTTGGCGCTCTCGCGCGGTCGGCCAAAGTCGGTGCTGGGGATGCCCATGAGGCCCATGGTGCCCCCGGTGACGCTGACCCAGCGCTGTGCGGCGATGTCCACCAGGAAACCGAAGGCGAGGGTCGTCATGGCCAGGTACAGGCCTCGGGTGCGCAGCGCGAAGACGCCCACCAGCACCCCTGCCAACAGACTCAGGGCCACGCCCACGGCCATCGACGCGAGCACTGGCAGCCCGAGCTTCAGACTGGCCAGGGCGGAGCCGTAGGCCCCCAGGGCATAGAAGCCGGCGTGGCCCAGGGACATCTGACCGGACAGGCCCAGGAGGATGTTCAGGCCCATAACCGCGATGGCGGTGTAGCAGAAGGTCTGCGCCAGGTGCACCACGAACCCGCCCACCGGGAGCCAGGGCAGCGCCAGAACGAAGGCGGCGCCAACCAGATACAACGCGACGGGGGCCTTCTTTTCGTGAAGACTCAGCGCGTCACCGGACATCCTGCGACCTTTCACCGAACAGACCGGACGGACGGATGGCAACGATGGTCAGCGCCACCAGCAGGGGGTAGACATCACCGAACTGAGAGTCGACGTAGTTGGAAAAGCTCTCGGCGATGCCAAACAGGAAGCCCCCCAGCAGAATGCCCAAGGGATTGGAAAAGCCTCCCACCGTGGCGACGATCAGCGCCTTGATGGTGAAGATCAGCCCCATATGCGGCTGCAGGGTCACGATAGGCCCGATCAACACGCCGGCAATCGCCGCCAGCGCCGACGCGATCACGAAGACCGCGACCTTCACCGCCCGGGTGTTGATCCCGAGCAGCTGCGCGGCATCAGGATTGAAGGCCACCACCTCGATGGCCTTGCCCCAGCGCGACTTGCGCATGAAGCCCAGGAACAGTGCGACAACCACCATCGCGCACACGATGACCAGCAGCTCCTCGATGAAGAAGCGGGCGCCGAAGACCTCGACCACGTCGTCGCGCCGCTGCGAGAACAGGGGCGGCGAGTACTGGGCCGACTTGCCCCACACCAGCTCGACGACGTTCTGGAAGATCAGGGCGATCCCTGCAGTGGTCAGGATCCAGCCATACGCGCCGATGGCGCCGGCGCGCTGGCGGTCCAGGGGGCGTATGGCCACCCGTTCGAGCAGGTATCCCATCGCCACGAGACCGATCACCGTGACCACCGCCGCCATCAGCAGCCCGCTTCCGTTGGCGCGAGTCCCCAGCATGAGGAAGCCCGCGACCATCATGAAGTCGCCTTGGCCGAAATTCACGCGGTGCGTGGTCAGGTGGGTGATGTACAGGCCCTTGGCCACGAGCGCGTAGATCGCGCCCATGGTCAGCCCCCCCACCACCAGCTGCAGGAAGGTGACGCCCGTCATCACTGGGCCAGCTTGACGACCGTGCCGTTCTTCCAGACACCCAGGAAGACGTTCTCCCGGTCCAGACACTCATGGTCCGTCGGGCTGAAGGGTCGGGCCGGCGTGGCCGAGATGGCCTGCACCCCGTCGATCGATTCGATGGCGTCGCGGATGGCGGCCGCATCGGCCTTGCCGACCTTCTCCACGGCCTTGAAGACGATCTGTCCGGCGTCGTAGCCCAGCGCCGCCAGCACGGGCCAGCGGTACGCGTTCCCGTATTCGCGCTTCATCCGTTCGTCAAATGCCCTGGCGCGGGGCGTGGAGATGTCCAGCGCTTGCCCCATGACGGTGCCTTCGATCGCCTCCTTGCCCACGATCTCCAGCACCTTCATCGACGACAGCCCCCAGTTGCCCGCCACCACCGGTCGGTAGTTCAGGCGTGCCATCGGGCGGTAGACGAGTTCGAACGACTCGTGGAAATTCAGGACCAGCTCGGCGCCGGCGTCACGCATCTTCACCATCTGCGGGGTGAGGTCGTTCACGCCCGGAGCTGCGGCTTCGATGGCCACCAGGGTGGCGCCGCGCGCCTTGAGCGCGTCCTGGATTTCCTTGGCGGCGAAATTGCCGTAGCCCGTGGTGGAGTGCACCAGGCCGATCTTCTTGAAGCGCTTGACGCCCCAATCCAGCATGCCGTCAATCTGGAACTTCTCCACCATCGAGCAGCGGAAGATCTGACTGGGCTTCTCGTTGATGAACTGCGCGGTGATCTGCGTGGCGATGGAGGGTCCGGCCATGAGGGGCACGCCCGCCTTCTGGAACACAGGGGCCATGGCCAGCACGTTGCCGCTGCTGACCGTGCCGATAGCCACCGACACGTTGTCCGACTGCAGCAGGCGCTGGGCTAGCGAGACCGCACGCTGCGGGTTGGCCTCATCGTCATAGACCTGCAGGTCGATCTTCACCTTGGCGCCAGCCGCCTGGTGGTCCTTCAGCGCCAGGCGTATCCCCTGGAGGTAGGACTCGCCGAAATCGACGATTGCGGGCGGGCCGCTCAGGCCCTGGATCACACCCACCTTGACCTGGCCCACCGCGGCGCACGCGATGGCAAGCAGGGAGGCACCGAACATCAGTTTGCTGCGCGTCTTCATCCTCTGTCTCCTCTTTCTTCGTGGTTGCGGGTCAGCGACCCTTGAAATTGGCGGCTCTCTTCTCGCGGAAGGACGTGGTGCCCTCCGCCAGATCCTCGGTCAGGCCCACGTCGTAGAACGAGCGGGACTCCAGGCGCAAGGCCTCGTCCAGGGGCATGCCGACCGAGCGGCGCATGACCTCCTTGGCGAAGCGGTGCGACAGGGGCGATCGCGACGCCAGCATCTGCGCGTACTCGAGCGCGCGAGCCAGGAGCTGATCGGACGGGTAGATGCGGTTGACGAGCCCGATCCGAAGCGCGTGCTCGGCATCGACCCGCTCTCCACTGAGGATGATGTCCATGGCATGACCCATGCCTACGATGCGGGGCAGGCGGATCAGGCCGCCGTCGCAGGCATGGAAGCCCCACTTGGCGTCCTGGAGCGCGAACTGTGCGTGGGGCGCGCAGAAACGGATGTCGCAGGCCAGGGCCAGCTCGAAGCCGCCGGAGATGGCGTAGCCATTGATCGCTGCGACGATGGGCTTGTCGATATCCAGGTTACGCGTGATGCCGCCAAAGCCGGGGCCGTTGGTGAAGCGGCGGCGAAACTCGGGCGCTGGCGTGCTCGCGAAGGCCATCGTGTAGGTCTTGAGATCGGCGCCCGCGCAAAAGGCCTGATCGCCGGCGCCCGTGATCAAGGCGACGCGCATGGCGTCGTCGGCCGCGAACTCTTGCCAGACCCGCACCAGTTCGTCGTTGGCGGCGAAGTCCAGGGAGTTCATCTTGGCGGGCCGGTCGATCGTGATCAAAGCGACGGCGCCGTGCTTGTCATAACGGATATCGGTCATCGGGAAAGCATCCTCCGGGTGGGGCAGGGTTCAGGGCGCAGCGACCGCGAAGATCGTGCAGGCGCCGTCTTCCCCTACCCGCTGGACCACCGCGTCCATCCGCGGCGGCGGGCTGTCGGCCGCCAGGCGGCCGGTCACGCGCAGGCCGGGCGCCAGGTCAACGACCACGACGTCATAGGGCGCGGTCGCGTGATAGCCCGCCGGTGCCCGGCGGATCGTGGTCCAGGACACCAGACGGCCCTGGGCCGGCATGTCCATCGTCTCGAAATCGCGCGCCAGACACGCGGGGCAGACCACGCTCGCGGGCGTGAGACTGGCATGGCAACGGGCACAGCGGCGCATCGGCATCAGTTCACCCCCCGCAGGATGGACACGGTGCAGGCCACGCCGGTGCCGCCAAGGTTGTGGGTCATCCCGATGCGCGCGTCTCGCACCTGGTTAGGGTGCGCGTGGCGCAACTGGCGGGTCACCTCGAACACCTGGCCCAGGCCTGTCGCCCCGACCGGGTGACCCTTGGCCAGCAAGCCGCCGCTGGCGTTGATCGCCACCTGGCCGTCGACGGCGGTACGCCCCTCGTGCGCCCAGAAGCCGCCCTGGCCGCGCGGCACCAGGCCCAGGTCCTCGCTGTCAATCACTTCGGCGATCGAGAAGCAGTCGTGCAGTTCGACCAGGTCGATGTCCTGGGCCGTCACACCGGCCTGCGCGTAGGCGCGCTGTGCAGCGGCCACGGTGGCGTCGAAGCTGATGAGATCCGCGTGACCGCCGATGTGCGGCGATCCGCGCGTCTGCACGCTGGCCAGCACCTGCACGAGCGGATGCCCGAGCCCGCGGGCGATCCGGTCCGCCAGGGCCTGCGAGACCACCACGACTGCGGCGGCGCCGTCGCTGGTGGGGCAGCAGTCGTACAGCTGAATGGGGTCGCAGATCGGGGCACTGGCGGCGACGTCTTCGTCGCTGAGGGTCGCCCCCATCTGCGCCAGAGGGTTGCGCAAGCCATTGCCCTTGTTCTTTCGCACCACCGCGCTGACATGCTGCCGCGTCGTGCCGTAACGCTGCGCGTGCAGACGCCAGGCCAGCCCGAACAGCCCTGGGAATGTCAGCCCGCTGGGGCCGTCGTTCTCGTTGTCCATGGCGCAGTTGAGGGCGGCGGTGGTCTGCTTGGTGGGCGCGTGAGTCATGGTCTCCACGCCCACGGCGATGGCCGCCTCCGCCTGGCCACTGGCCACGGCCAGACACGCATGCCGGAAGGCAATGCCGCCCGAGGCGCAGGCCCCCTCGACCTTGGTGCACGGGATATTGGGCAGGCCGATGCGATCGGCCACGATGCCCGCCAGCACCTCCTTGCCGTTGAGGGGTCCGCTGATGAAGTTGCCCAGGTACAGAGCTCCCACCTGCTCGCGATCGAGGGTGGATTCGAGCAGCGCGTCGACAGCGGCGCCGACGGCAAGACTCTCGATGGACTGGTCGGCGTGCCTACCGAAGGCGGTAGAGCCGATGCCGGCGATGTAGACGTCACGCATGGGAGGTCTCCTGTTGGAGGGTCTGGCGCAGCTCGGTCTTGAGGACCTTGCCGTAGTTGTTCTTCGGCAAGGCCGCGACCATCCGGTAGGCCTTAGGCCGCTTGAAGCGGGCGATGTGCTCGAGGCACAGGGCGTCCAGGCTGGCGGGCTCGACCGCGGCGCCCGGGCGGGCGACGACGAAGGCCACCACCTCCTCGCCCCACTCCGGGTGAGGCCGGCCGACGACGGAGCACTCCAGCACGCCCGGGTGCAGCAGCAGCACCTCCTCGATCTCGCGCGGGTAGATATTGGTCCCGCCGCTGATGATCATGTCCTTGGAGCGATCGCGCAGCGAGAGATAGCCCCGCTCGTCGAGTACGCCGACGTCACCGGTCCACAGCCACCCGTCGCGCAGGGCGCTTGCGGTGGCCGATGGGTTGTTCCAGTAGCCCGCCATGACTGCATCGCTGCGGGTGATCACCTCACCCAGTTCACCGACGGGTACGTCGCGCCCCGCTTCGTCCACCACGCGCACTTCGACGCCGGTTCGAGGCGCGCCACACGAGGCCAGCCGGGCGCGGTGCGCCTCACCACCATCGCCCAGGTGGCTGGGTTTGGTCAGGCCGGTGATCGTCATCGGGCTCTCGCCCTGACCATAGAGCTGGTACAGGCGCGGTCCAAAACAGTCCAGCGCACGCTGCAGATCGCTGACGTACATAGGGCCGCCGCCGTAATAGAGCGTGCGCAGGCCCGGGTACGAGCGACCGGGCTGCACCGCGCCGATCAGGCGGGTGACCATGGTCGGCGCCGCGAAGATCGTGACGTTACGCAGGGTCTCGAAGGCTTCCAGCACCTGCTCGGGCTCGAAACCATCCAGGATGACCTGAGTGCCACCCCCCAGCAGGTGCGGCAGGCTGTACAGGCCGGTGCCGTGCGACAGCGGTGCCGCGTGCAGCTTCACGTCCCCAGGACTGACCTGCTCGATGTCCGCGCCATAGGCCAGCGCCATGAACAGGAGGTTGCGGTGCGAGAGCATCGCCCCCTTGGGGCGGCCGGTGGTGCCAGAGGTGTAGAAGATCCAGGCCAGGCTGGTCGGCTCCACTTCAGCGCACGCGATCGGGTCGGTGTCATACAGCGCGGCAAAGGGTTCGGAACTGGTCACCAGCAGGCGCGCCGACAGGCCCGCCTGCGCCAAGGCCTGCGCCACGCCGGGCGCCAGGGACTCGCTGACCACGACCACGCGTGCGGTGCAATCGCCGACGATGTGGGTCACCTCCTTCGGATGCAGCTTCGCGTTGACAGGCACCGCGCAGAGTCCGGCGGTCCAACAGGCGAACAGGAGGTCCAAAAACTCCGGACGGTTCTCCATCACAAGCACGATGCGGTCGCCGGCGGCAGCGCCGGGCAGGGCGCGCAGGCCGCCAGCCAGGCGGGCGACGCGCTGTGCGAAGCCGGCAAAACTCAGGCTCGGGCTCGCATAGCCGTGACGCGCCATGGATGCGGGGCGGGCAGGGCCGTGACGGTCCAGGGTCTTGTCGATAAGGGCGATGGCGTCGGGGTGGATCCGCGCGCGCTGGTTCAGGAGGCTCGCGAGGTTGGACATCAGGAGGGGCTCCGGCGTGGCGGGTCGGCGCGCCGGGCGATGGCGCCGAGGAAGAAGTCTGCGTAGTCGTCCATGGGCTGGCCGCGGCCTTCGAGCTTGGCGCGCAAGATGGCGCCCTGCCAGCCCACGCAGAACAGGTGAGCGAGCTGAGGGGGGTCGGCGTGTGCGAGCAGCTGGCCCTGGCCACGCGCGTCCTCGAGCACACCGGTAACCCAGCCCTCCCATCGCCGAAAGACCGCCTGCAGGCGCTCGCGCAACACCTCGTCACGGGCACCCAACTCCTGGGTCAGGTTGCCCACGAGACAGCCGCGGCGAAAACCATGGCGCGCCATCCCGCGACGCGCCTCAACCATCCAATGGCGCAGGCGGTCCAGGGGAGACAGGGTGTGGTCGCCGAAGATGCGGGCGAAACGCCGGTCGAAGTAGGCCTCGTAGGCGTCGATCACCTCGAGGGTGAAGGCCTGCTTGCTGCCGAAGAAGTGATAGAAGGAGCCCTTGGTGACCTGGGCGCTCTGAAGCAGGCGGTCCAGCCCGGTGGAGCCGAAGCTGAACTCGGTCAGCATCTCGACTCCCCGGCGGATCAACCGCTGGCGCGTTTCGTGGCCCATGCGGCGCATCCTAGACCGGGCGGTCTAGTTTCTAGGGAGGATTAGTCCCTAGAACCTCCGCATGACACCGCCCGCGCGCAGCGGGCGCGATCAGCGCGCAGCGACCACGCGCACCATCTCCAGCACCTTGTTGGAGTAGCCCCACTCGTTGTCGTACCAGGACACGA
>CAZUKC010000054.1:0-9326 GCA_964620375.1 uncultured Ramlibacter sp.
CTCGGTATCCAGCAGGAAGCCTACCTGCGCGATCAGGCCCTGATGGCCGGTGAGCCGGCTGTCGAATGGCATGAGATGAAATCCTGGCTGCAGCAGCGCCTGGAATCTGGCAAGAAGAAGTCCGCACCCCCCAAGCGCCGCAAGTGACGCGCATCGTCCTTGCCCCCGGCGTGTGGTCCGACTTTGACCGCATCTTCGATTTTCTTTTTGAGCACGCACCGGAGCACGCCGCCCCGCGCATTCAGTCGATCATCGATGCGATCGACATCCTGGAGACCAGCCCCTTGATCGGCCGGCCTGTCGCTCTCGGCCAGCGGGAATTGGTGATTTCAACGGGTGCCAGCGGGTACCTGGCCCTGTACCGCTATGACGCCTTGGCCGATGTGGTGCGTGTGCTAGCAGTGCGCAGCCAGCGGGAGCGCGGTTACAGGCCCTGAGCCGACGGGCTCAACTGAGCACCACACTCGACAACCGCCGCCGATAACTCGCCACCACCGGATCGTCCGGCGGGATCTGCCCCTCGGCCACCTTGGGCTTGGGCGGTTCCATGATGTCCAGGATGGCGATGTAGGCCTTGCGCGCGGCGTCCTCGTTCCAGGCCTTGTCCCGCATCAGGATCTCCAGCAGTTCGTCCATCGCCTCGGTCCATTGCAGGTGCGCCGCCAGCAGGCGGGCACGGGCGTAGCGGGCGTCGAAGTCGCGTTTGTTCGCGGCGATGCGCCCATCGAAGCCCGCCAGCGCCTGCTGTGGGTTGCCCTGTTCCGCCGCAAAGTCCATGGCGTCCATCAGGCGCTGCAGCGAATCGAGCCGGCGTACTCCCGCCGCCTTGGCGATCACCGGCGCGAAGACCACCTTGGCCTCGTCGGTGTGGCCCGAGAGCAGCAGCCATTTCACGTAGTCGAAGCGCGCGTCATCGTTGTCTGGCTCCCTGGCCACGGCTTGCGCCAGGCGTTCGCGCTGGCCGTCGGCGTCCAGCGGCGCGGCCTCCACCTCAGGCTCCGCCTCGGCCTCGGCGGCTGCCGGCACATGCTTGTCCAGGAACTCGCGGATCTTGCCCTCGGGCATGGCCCCCATGAAGCCGTCCACCGGCTGGCCATTCTTCAGGAGGATGCAGGTGGGAATGCTGCGGATCTGGAAGGCGCCCGCCAGCTGCTGCTCCTGGTCGGAGTCGATCTTCACCAGCTTGAAGCGCCCCTCATAAGCGGTTTCGAGCTTTTCCAGCAGGGGCCCGATCACCTTGCAGGGGCCGCACCAGGGCGCCCAGAAATCCACCAGCACGGGCGTTTCCATGGAGGCGGCGATGACCTCGGCTTCAAAGTTTTCGATGGTGACGTCGATCATTCGGGGCGGCTTTGGGTTGCAACTTAAAATTCAGTCCTTTTGGGGACAGGCATGAGCACGATACAGGTAGGCGTCGTGATGGGCTCCGGCAGCGACTGGGACACCCTGCAGCACGCAGTGGCGATTCTCCAGGAATTCGGTGTCGCCCACGAGGCAAAGGTGGTCTCGGCTCATCGCATGCCCGATGACATGTTCGCCTATGCCGAAGCCGCCGCCGGCCGGGGCCTGGCGGCCATCATCGCCGGCGCGGGGGGCGCAGCCCACCTGCCCGGCATGCTGGCAGCCAAGACCACGGTGCCCGTGCTGGGTGTGCCGGTGGCCAGCAAGCATCTGTCCGGGGTCGACTCCCTCCACAGCATCGTGCAGATGCCCAAGGGTGTGCCGGTGGCCACCTTCGCCATCGGCGCGGCGGGCGCGGCCAATGCGGCGCTCTTCGCGGTGGCCCTGCTGGCCACCCGCGATACGGCCTTGCGTGCGAAGCTGGAGGCCTTCCGCCAGCGCCAGACCGAAGCAGCGCGCGCCACGGTGCTGCCGCCTGCGGCATGACCCTCAAGACCCTGCCTCCCGGCCAGACCCTGGGCGTCATGGGCGGCGGCCAGCTCGGGCGCATGTTCGTGCACGCGGCGCAGCGCATGGGGTACTTCACCGCGGTCCTCGACCCCGATGTGGACAGTCCTGCGGGCCGCGTCAGCCACGTGCATGTCCGCGCGGACTACCTCGACCCGCAGGGGCTGGCCGAACTGGCGCGCGTGTCCGCGGCCATCACCACCGAATTCGAGAACGTACCCGCGCAGGCCCTGGCGCAGCTGGCGGCCACGCGCCCTGTGGCACCGGGCGGTGAGGCCGTGTCCATCGCCCAGGACCGCGCACGGGAAAAGGCGCACTTCACCCGCTGCGGTGTGCCCTGCGCGCCGCACGCGGTGATCGAGACCCCCGAGCAGCTCGCGGCCGTGGGTGATGACCTGCTGCCAGGCATTCTCAAGACCGCCCGCCTGGGCTATGACGGCAAGGGCCAGGTACGCGTGACGACGCGCGAGGCGCTCGCGCAAGCCTGGGCCGATCTGCGCCGCGTGCCCTGCGTACTCGAGAAGATGCTGCCCCTGGCCGCCGAGTGCTCGGTGGTCGTGGCGCGCGGCGCCGACGGCCAGATGGTGCATCTGCCGGTGCAGGCCAACTTGCACCGCGCCGGCATCCTGGCCGTCACCGAAGTTCACGCGGGCGTGCTGCCGCCGGCGCGCGCGCAGCAGGCGATTGACGCCACGCGCGCCATCGCCCAGGGCCTGGGCTATGTCGGCGTGCTGTGCGTGGAGTCCTTCATTCTGCAAGACGGCTCGCTGGTGGTGAACGAGATGGCGCCACGTCCCCACAACAGCGGGCACTGGAGCCTGGACGCCTGTGATGTCTCGCAGTTCGAGCTGCAGGTGCGCGCGCTGGCGGGTCTGCCGCTGGTGCCGCCGCGTCAGCACAGCCCCGCGATCATGCTGAACCTGCTGGGCGACCTGTGGTTCCGCGAGGGTGCGAAGGTCGCCGTTGAACCGGATTGGGCGGCGGTGATGGCCCTGCCTGGCGCCCACCTGCACCTGTACGGCAAGACCGAGGCACGCGTGGGCCGCAAGATGGGGCACCTGACCTTCACCGGCCCTGACGTGGCGAGCGTACGCGTGAACGCGCTGCGTGCGTGCGCCCTCCTGGGTCTGGAATCCTTCTGAAGTTCGCCGTGATCCTGGACGGCCAGAACCCCGCCGCGCTCGAACAGGCTGCCGCGCGTCTGGCGGCCGGGGGGCTCGTCGCCTTTCCCACCGAGACGGTCTATGGCCTGGGCGCCGACGCCGGCAGCGACGCCGCGGTGGCGGGCATCTTCGCGGCCAAGGGGAGACCCAGCGACCATCCGCTGATTGTGCATGTCGCGCGCGCGCAGGACGCCGAGCGCTTCGCGCGCGAGGTGCCGCCCGTCGCCCGTCGCTTGATGCAGGCCTTCTGGCCGGGGCCGCTCACCGTCATCCTGCCGCGGCTTGAAGGCGTGGCCGCTGTCGCCGCCGGCGGCCAGGACTCGGTGGGCCTGCGCTGTCCTTCCCACCCGGTGGCCCAGGCCCTGCTGCGCGCGTGCGCCGCACACCAGCCGCCGGTCTGGGGCCTGGCTGGCCCCAGCGCCAACCGTTTCGGGCGCGTGAGCCCCACCACCGCCGACCATGTGCGCGCCGAATTTGGCGACACCCTCATGGTCGTCGATGGTGGTGCCTGTGAGGTAGGCATCGAATCGTCCATCGTCGACTGCACGCGCGGTCGCCCGGTGCTGCTGCGCCCCGGCGTTCTCACGCACGCGCAGATCGAAGCCGCTTGCGGCGAGCGCCTGTGGCGGCCCGAAGAAATGCAAGAGGCGGCTCCGCGCGCGTCGGGCACGCTGGCGTCGCACTATGCGCCCCAGGCCAAGGTGCGGGTGATGGATACGGTTTCGCTGCGCGAGGCGGTCGATACGCGGCACCGCGCGGGCGGCGCCGCGTTGGTGGCGGTCTGGTCTCGTGAAGCGCTGGCCCTGACCGGCCCGCACTGGCTGCACCGCCCGATGCCCGCTGACGCGCGCGCCGCGGCGCGCGTGCTTTTCGCGGTGCTGCGTGACTTTGACGCACAGGGCGCACACCAGATCTGGATCGAGCAGCCCCCGGCTGCGCCCGAGTGGGACGGCGTGCGTGACCGCCTGCAGCGGGCTGCAGCAGGCTGACCGGACTCTCAGGGCTCGCGCGCGGCCCACTCCACCAGTGCGTCGATCACGCCGCGCATGGCGCCCGCGTTCGGGTGATTGGCGATAGCCACCACCGCGTAGCGCCGACCGCTGGGCGTGTGCACGTAGCCGGCCACGCCGGTCACGTCGCGCAGGCTGCCGGTCTTGAGATGGGCCACGCCCTGGGTGCGGGTACCGGTGCGCTTGGCGGTGCCGTCCAGGCCCGCCACCGGCAGCGAGGCGATGAACTCCGGCATCAGCGGCGAGGCCCAGGCGTGCTGCAGCAGGCGCGTGAGCTGGGCGGCGCTGGCGCGCTCCTCGCGCGAGAGGCCCGAGCCGTTGTCAAAGAGCGGCGGTTCGCTGCGCAGGCGCTCACGCCACCATTGCTGCAACACCGCGCGCGAGCCGGCCAGGGTGCCCACGCCGCGCTGCTGCAGGCTCAGGGTGAGGAACACCTGCTGGGCCATCACGTTGTTGCTGAACTTGTTGATGTCGCGCACCACCTCGGCCAGCGTGGGCGAGACGCTCTCGGCTACGGGCTTGAGCCCCGCGGGCACGCGGCCCTCCCGCACGGTGCCGGTGAGCGTGCCGCCCATTTCCTGCCACATGCCGGCGATGGCGCGGCCCGCCTGGCCCGCCGGGTCGGCCGCGGCAATGGGCCAGCTGCGCGGGCCGCAGGACGCCGGAAAGGCGCCGTCAAAGCGCAGGCGGGTGGGGTCGCGGAAATCGGCGCGCAGCGCGGTGCGCCAGTCGTTGCAGTCACCCGATTGCAGCGGCACGCTGGCCGGTGCCTGCAGGCCCGCCATCGGCGGCTCCACCTGCAGCAGCGCCACGTTCCCCTGCGGGGTGAACTGCAACACCATCGCACGGTAGTTCACCAGCAGGGCGTCGGGCGACGCGTTGTAGGGTCGGTGGGGCTCGCCGTCGAACGCGCCCGGGTCCTGCAGCGGCACCTCGAAGGCGCTGCGATCGAGCACGATGTCCCCCGCGATGCGACGCACCCCCAGGCCCTGCACGCGTCGCATCAGCAGCCACAGGCGCTCCATGACCAGGCGCGGGTCGCCCTGGCCCTTGAGGTACAGATTGCCCTGCAGGGTGCCGCCCTGCACCGGTGCGTCCATGAAGACGGGCGTGCTCCAGGTCCAGGCCGGCCCCAGCAGGTCCAGCGCGGCGTAGGTGGTGGCCAGCTTGGCGATGGATGCCGGGTTGACCGGGGTGTCCGCGCGGTGCCACAGGCGCGGCGGCTGGCGCGGGTCGACATCGGTCACGGTCAGGGTGACCGCATCGCGCGGCAGCTTGGCGCGCACCAGCGCCGCTTCGATCTCGGGTGGCAGGGGCTTGGCCCCCGCCGACAGGACCAGCGCGCCCAAGATGGCAGCGAGGACAAGGCGCAGGGGTTGCAGCATGGTCGCGATTATCGGGGGCCGGATAATCGGCGGCTGCTTCTTCGAACCGCCCTGGCCTTGAACCTTCTTGCCTTTGACACCAGCACCGAGCGCCTGTCTGTGGCCCTGTCCGTCGCAGACGGGGCTGGCCTGCGCGTGCTGTCGCACGAGGCCGAGGGCGGACGCGAGGCCTCGGCGGCCCTGATCCCCGCGGCCCTGGGGCTGCTGCGGCAAGCGGGTCTGGCACTGACCGGCCTGCGGGCCATCGTCTACGGCCAGGGCCCAGGCTCGTTCACCGGCCTGCGTACCGCCTGCTCGGTGGCCCAGGGCCTGGCCTATGGCGCGGCGCGCCCCGTGCTGCCGGTGGAGACGCTGCTGGCCGTGGCCGAGGAGGCGCGCCACGCGCACGGCGCCACCCGCGTGCTGGCCCTGCTGGACGCGCGGATGGACGAGGTCTATGCCGCGGCCTATGTCCACGACGGGCAGGCCTGGCGCCGCGAGGGCCCGATCAGCCTGGGGCCGGCGCAGGCTGTGGTCCTGCCGGCGGGCTTCGTCCTGGCGGGCAATGCCTTCGACGCCTATGCCGACCGCCTGCCGGCCGGCCCGCGCCTGCCGGCCCTGCCGACGGCCACCGCCCTCCTGCGGGTCGCGCCGGGTCTGATCGCGGCCGGGGCCGCCGTCCCCGCGCACGAGGCCCTGCCCCTGTATGTGCGTGACAAGGTCGCCCAGACCACCGAGGAACGCGAGGCCCTGCGGGCCGCGAAATCCCTGGCAGGAGGCGCCGCGTGAACGCGATCCTGCGAGCGCACGCCGGTGATTCTCCCGAGGCCGGTTTCGAGCCCATGACGCCCGATCGTCTGGACGCCGTCATGGCCATCGAGGCGACCGCCTACCCCCACCCCTGGACACGCGGCAATTTCAGCGACTCGCTGCGCGCGGGCTACCAGGCCCAGCTGCTGGTCGCGGGGGATACGCTCCTGGGGTACTTCGTCGCCATGAAGGGCGTGGACGAGGTGCACCTGCTGAACATCACCGTGGCGCCCGAGCACCAGAGCCAGGGCTGGGGCCGCCTGATGCTCGACGCGCTGGCCACCTGGTCGCGGGGGCAGGGCGCCCGGTGGCTGTGGCTGGAGGTGCGCGCCAGCAACGAGCGCGCCCAGCGCCTGTACGAGCGATACGGCTACCGTCGCATGGGCGAGCGCCGCGCTTATTACCCCGCAGCCCATGGCCGGCGCGAGGACGCCATCGTCATGAGCCTGTCGCTGGCGCCCTGAGGCCTGCGGCGACAATCACGTCATGACCCTGCAGCTCGACGCCCGCCAACGTGCCATGCTGGCCGAGATGGGCGTGCGGCTGTTCGAGCCGGTGCCCGCCGAAGCGGCTGCTGTGGAAGCTGCGCCTACCGAGCCCGTGCCTGAGCCCGTGCGCGCGCCGCAAGCGCCGGTGCCTCGCACGACGCCGACGCCGCGTTCTGCCGCTGCCCCCGTGGCGCCAGTCCTCGCGCCCGCAGTCCCCGCAGCGCCTGCTTCAACAGGCCGTGTCCTCGCCCCTCTGGCCGGTCCGGTCGCCGACATGGACTGGGATGCTCTGGCCGATGCCGTGGCCGGCTGCCAGGCCTGCGGCCTGTGCCGCAGTCGGCGCAACACGGTGTTCGGCGTGGGCGACCGGCAGGCCGACTGGCTGATCGTGGGCGAAGCGCCCGGCGAGATGGAGGACCTGCAGGGCGAGCCCTTCGTCGGTCCGGCGGGCAAGCTCCTGGACAACATGCTGCGGTCTGTGGGCCTGGGGCGCGAGGAGAACGTCTACATCGCCAACGTGCTGAAGTGCCGCCCGCCCGGCAACCGCAACCCTGAGCCTGCCGAGGTGGCCCAGTGTGAGCCTTTCCTGCGACGGCAGGTGGCTCTGTTGCAGCCGAAGATCATCCTGGCGATGGGGCGCTTCGCGGTGCAGTCGCTTCTGGGCAGTACCGAGCCGATTGGCAAGCTGCGCGGACAGGTGCACCAGTACGAAGGGGTGCCGGTGGTGGTCACCTACCACCCGGCCTATCTGCTTCGCAACCTTCCCGACAAGGCCAAGGCCTGGGCCGATCTGTGCCTGGCGCTGGACCAGGTCGAATCGGCGTCATAAGCGCAGGGGCCCTGCGCAGGGCCCGACCTCAGTACCGCGGCAGGTCCGGGTGTTTGATCTGCCCGCCGCGCACCAGCATCTTTCCGTACTCGGCGCAGCGGTTCAGGGTGGGGATCACCTTGCCGGGATTGAGTAGGCCCTTGGCGTCGAAGGCGCGCTTGACGCCGAACATCTGCTCGCGTTCCTCGGGCGCGAACTGCACGCACATGGAGTTGAGCTTTTCCACGCCCACGCCGTGTTCGCCGGTGACGGTACCGCCCATGGCGACGCTGGTCTCCAGGATGTCCGCGCCAAACAGCTCGCAGCGATGCAGCTGGTCGGGGTCGTTGGCATCAAACAGGATCAGCGGGTGCAGGTTGCCGTCGCCCGCGTGGAACACGTTGGCGCAGCGCAGGTTGTACTTCTTCTCCATCTGCTGGATCGCCAGCAGGATGTCGGCCAGGCGCTTGCGCGGGATGGTCGAGTCCATGCACATGTAGTCGGGGCTGATGCGGCCCGAGGCCGGGAAGGCGTTCTTGCGCCCGCTCCAGAAACGCAGGCGCTCGGCCTCGTCTCGGCTCACGGCGATGGCGGTGGCGCCCGCACCGCGCAGCACCTCGGACATGCGGCCGATTTCCTCTTGCACTTCTTCGGGCGTGCCGTCGCTTTCGCACAGGAGGATGGCCTCGGCCGTGAGATCGTAGCCCGCGTGCACAAAGTCCTCGACGGCGGCGGTCATGGGCTTGTCCATCATCTCCAGGCCGGCGGGAATGATGCCGGCGGCGATGACCGCAGCCACTGCGTCGCCGGCTTTGCGCACGTCGTCGAAGCTGGCCATGATGCAGCGCGCCAGCTGCGGCTTGGGCACGAGCTTGACCACCACCTCGGTGGTGACCGCCAGCATGCCCTCGCTGCCCACGACCACCGACAGCAGGTCGTAGCCGGGGGCATCGAGCGCCAGGCTGCCGAATTGCACCGGCTCGCCTTCCACGGTGAAGCCGCGCACCTGCAGCACGTTGTGCAGGGTCAGGCCGTATTTGAGGCAATGCACGCCCCCGGAGTTCTCGGCCACATTGCCGCCGATGGTGCAGGCGATCTGGCTGGACGGGTCGGGTGCGTAGTACAGGCCGTGGGGCGCCGCGGCTTCGCTGATCGCGAGGTTGCGCACGCCGCACTGCACGCGGGCGGTGCGGCTGACAGGGTCGACCGACAGGATGCGGTTGAAGCGCGCCAGCGACAGCGTCACGCCGTCGGCGTGCGGCATGGCCCCGCCGGACAGTCCTGTGCCGGCGCCGCGCGCGACGACGGGCGCCTGCAGCGCGTGGCAGGCTCGCAGCACCGCCTGTACCTGGGCCTCGGTCTCGGGCAGGGCGACCGCCAGCGGGCGCTGGCGGTAGGCGGTCAGGCCATCGCACTCGTAGGGCGTGGTGTCCTCGGGGGTCCACAGCAGCCCGCCTTGCGGCAGCAGGGGCTGCAGCGCCGCGACTACCTGACGCTGGCGGTCGGCGCGGGCGAGCAGTTCGGTGGCGACGGGCGCGTTCATGGGAGGTCCTATTTGAAGATGACGGTCTTGTGGCCGTTCAGGAGCACGCGGTGCTCGCTGTGCCACTTCACGGCGCGGGCCAGCACCAGGCTCTCGGTGTCGCGGCCGATGGCGGTGAGGTCTTCCACCGTCTTGCTGTGGTCCACGCGGGCCACGTCCTGCTCGATGATGGGGCCTTCGTCCAGGTCGGCGGTCACGTAGTGGGCGGTGGCCCCAATCAGTTTCACGCCGC